>NZ_FMUZ01000038.1:0-47782 GCF_900101575.1 Pseudomonas sp. NFACC37-1
TGCCTTCATCGCTTTTCTGGGCCTAGACCTGCGTATATCGGACTCAGGGAAAAAGAAGGGACGCCGCTGCCTGTCTAAGCGAGGTGACCCAGAGGCCCGTCGATTGATGCATAACGCCGCGATGTCGGCGAGGCGCACAGCGGCATGGAAGGGTTTTTATGAGGCACTAAGGGCCCGGGGACTCAGCACAACCGAAGCATTAGTGGCACTGGCCCGCAAGCTTGCCCGAGTGGTATTCGCCCTGCTGAAGAACCAGAGCGAATACTTACCGAAAGGCATTTAGGGGGTAGCCCTGCACCATAGAATCTCCCACAGGGTTTCAGGGCCGCTGTACCGGCTACGGCCGATGCATGAGGTAGGCCGCGCCCGTTACTTGAATCAACGGATGCGGGACGACCTGACAGGTTTTGACGATGCCAAAGCCGTGACGCTCATAAAAACGCCGGGCGCCGGTATTCGCGGCGTAGTCGATCAGGCTCAGGCCCTTGAGTGCCAGTTGATCGGCACGCTGTTGCGCCAGTTCGAGGAAGCGAACGCCCAGCCCCTTGTTACGCCAGCCTTCATGCAGGGCCAAGCTTGAGATATAGAGGGTGTCGGGTACTTCCATGTCGGCGTAGGGCGCCAGGACCGGGTCTGTGACTGGGGCCGCCTGTGGATCATGACGCGTGACATAAGCGTGCATCATGCCGATGACCTGTCCGTTGGCCTGGGCGACAAGGCAGTTCTGGTAGGAAAAATCGACATTCTCCCGGGCATAACGCGCGGCGCCCACGTCAAGCAGATCCTGGCCAGGCTCCGCCAGCTGGCTCCAGATGTAATCCGACGCACCCTCCGAGGAAATCCGGAACAGACGGGCGATCTCCCGTGCATCCGTGGGCAAGGCCGGGCGAATTGCTACTTCCATTGATAGGACTCCATTGGCGATGAAACGACCCTTTTCACCCACAGGCTTGGGACGCGGCAACCCGCCAGGCCAGCGGTTTTATGGCCGGATGCTGCAGCAGGTCAGGCGGGTGTTTTGAGCGCAGGCCTGGATGGCCTGGTTTGCGGCGGGCCGAGCAGGTTATCCACAGAGGCGCACAGCAATGTTGGGCAAACACATGACCCCTGTGGGAGCGGGCTTGCTCGCGAATACGGTATGTCAGGCTGCATTTTCGTCGCTGACACACCGCCTTCGCGAGCAAGCCCGCTCCCACCGGAATTGAGGTGTCCTGGGTTTAGCGAACAACCCCTTCCTCAATCAACAGCTTGAGAATGGCCTCGGCCCCCGCTTCCGGGCTCACGCCCTTGAGCACTTGCCCGCCTCCGCCGCTGGCCTTGGCCGTGGCGGCTTTCATGCGGTCGGCGCCGCTCTTGGCCTTGATCACTTTCAAGCGCTTGGGGCGTGGCTTGGCCGGTTGCAGGGTCGCCACCGCCAGCAAGGTGTCGTCGATCACTTCGACTTCCTCGGCATGCAATGCCCCACGCCGGGCCGGACCGTAGGCGCTTTGCCGAGGTTTTGGCGCGGCGTTATCCACAGTGGCCAGGAATGGCAGGCGCACTTTCAGACGGCGCCGTTGGCCGCGGGGCAAGGCTTGCAGTACCAGGGCCACGCCGTTGTCGATGGACTCGACCTGGGCCAGCCCCACCACCAACGGCCAACCGAGGTTTTCCGCCAGCAGAAAGGGAAGCATGCCCGAGCCTTCACCGGTTTCCGCCTGGCTGCCGGCGAGCACCACTTGGGCGCCAGCGTCACGCAGGTAGTCGGTCAGGGCCGGCAGGGCGTCGGCCCCCTCGGGATTTTCCAGGACGTGGAGTTCATCCAGGCCCATGCCCAAGTAGGCGCGCAAGGCCGGTTCGGCCACATCACCGGCGTGCAGCACTTGCAAGTCGTTGCCGGCCAGTTGCAGGCCCAGTTCTACGGCCCGGGCGTCCTGTTCGGCGCGCCGGGGCCGACCGGAAGTGGGGTGCGCGCCAATGGACACGAGGCTGATCACTTGGGTACTCATCAACTTATCCTTCTTAAGCCGCATCGCGCTTGGCTTCGTTGCGGTAAGCCTCTACCGCCGCGATCAAGGCCTGGAGAATCGCCGCGCTGTCACCGATCACCGACAGGTCCGCCCGTTTGATCATGTCGCAGCCCGGGTCGAGGTTGATCGCCACCACCTTGTCGCAGGCACCGATGCCTTGCAGGTGCTGGATCGCCCCGGAAATCCCCACGGCCACATAGACCCGTGCCGTGACCCAGGTCCCGGACGCACCGACCTGGCGGTCGCGGGCCATGAAGCCGTCGTCCACAGCCACCCGGGAAGCGCCTTCGGTGGCGCCCAGGGCTGCGGCGGTCTGGTGGAACAGCGCCCAGTCCTTGACCCCGTTGCCGCCAGAGAAAATGAACTCGGCTTCTGCCATCGGGATCGCCCCCGGGTCCACCGCCACCGCACCGAGATCTTCGATTCGCGACAAGCTGCGGGCCACGCTTGTGGATAACTCCACGGGCAAGGCTTCGTGGCGGGTTTCGCTGACCGGTTCGGCGCATTCGGCCGCTGCCAGGATCAAGCGCGCCAATGGCCGGGCCAAGTCTTGCAGGCCCGCACCGGCGCGGCCAATGCACTCTTCGCCCTTGACCTGCCAGACCCGCGTGGCCGGGCGCTCGCCCAGGGCTGCGGCAAAACGCCGGCCCAATTCACCGCCACCGGTGCGGCTGTCGGGCAACAGCCAATGGCGTGGGTTGAATTGGTTATCCACAGCCCGCAGACCCTGGACCCGTTGTTCCGGTGCATAACCGCTGAAGGCCTCACCTTCCAGTACCAGCAAGCGGTCGACACCGGCCGTGGCGAAGGCGTTTTCCTTGTGCTCGCCGAAGACCACGGCCAGCACCGCGCCGTCCGTCCCCGCAAGCTGATGGGCCAGGCCCAGCAGATCGCGGTCGTGGCTGCTGAGGCGACCACCGACCATGTCCGGCACCACACTGATGTAGAACGCCGGTTGCGCTACTTGATGCAGCGGCAATTGCACTTCGGCCGCGGCGGTACGCTTGGTCGCGCCACCCTGCTGGGCACCGCTGCGGTCGATGCGCTTGATGCCGTTGGGGCCGATGAAACCGATGCCATGGACATTCTTGCGAATGACGCCGTTGGGGCCCATCCAGCTGTGCTGGACCGGCTGCATGGCCGCGTGCAGCGGGTGCAGGCGGTTGCGGGCGATCCACTCGGCGCGCGGGTCGCGGCGGATGATGTCGCTCATTAATGCACCTCCGCAGGTTCACGTTTGGCTGGGGCCACGGGCTTGCTCGGGGCTGCGTCTTCCAGCAGTGCGTCAGCCACCAGCTCGGCAATGTCCTTGATCATTGGCCGCGGTTCGACCACGCCTTCGAGCATCGCGGTGCACTGTGGACAACCCACCGCCACCAGCTCAGCGCCGGTTTCGCGAATGTCGTCCATGCGCATGTCAGGAATCCGCTGCTTGCCTGGAATGTCAGTGATCGGCGCACCGCCACCACCGCCGCAGCAACGCGAACGGAAACCGGAACGCTGCATCTCCTTGACCTCGATACCCAGCGCACGCAGCACCTGGCGCGGCGCCTCGTATTCGCCGTTGTAGCGGCCCAGGTAGCACGGGTCGTGATAGGTCACGCTGTCGCCCTTGTGCTGGCCAAGGTTCAGCGCACCGGCGTCGATGATCTCCGCCAGGTAGGTGCTGTGGTGCTGCACCAAATAGTTGCCATCGAAGGCGCCGTATTCGTTTTTCAGCACGTGGAAGCTGTGGGGGTCGCAGGTGACGATGCGGTTGAAGCTGTATTTGGCCAGGGTCTGGATGTTGCGTTTGGCCAATAGCTGGAACGTCGCTTCATCACCCAGGCGCCGGGCCACGTCGCCACTGTCGCGTTCTTCGAGACCGAGCACGGCAAAGTCGATTTTCGCCGCCTTCAGCACTTTGACGAAGGCGCGCAAGGTGCGCTGGTTGCGCATGTCGAAGGCACCGTCGCCGACCCAGAACAGCACGTCGGTGGATTTCTTCTCGCTGAGCAGGCTCAGGTTCAGGTCCGCCGCCCAGTTCATCCGCCCGCCCGGGGCAAAGCCGCCAGGGTTGTCGGTGGCAATGAGGTTTTCCAGCACCTCGGCGCCCTTGTTCGGCGTGGCGCCTTTTTCCAGGGTCAGGTGGCGGCGCATGTCGACGATGGCATCGACATGCTCGATCATCATCGGACATTCCTCGACGCACGCACGGCAGGTGGTGCAGGACCACAGGGTCTCGGCGTCTACCAGGCCGTTGACGATCGGCTGATGGGGATTGCCCGCATGCTCGCCCACAGGTTTGCCCGGGTATGGGCTGCCCGCGAATTTCGCATCGGTGCCGCCGGCCAGGCCGACGACCATATCCTGGATAAGTTTTTTCGGGTTCAACGGCTGGCCGGCCGCGAACGCCGGGCAGGCCGCCTCACACTTGCCGCACTGCACGCAGGCGTCGAAGCCCAGCAGTTGGTTCCAGGTGAAGTCCTTGGGTTTCTCCACGCCCAGTGGCGCGGCGGGATCGTTCAGGTCCAGCGGCTTGAGACCGGTGGAACGGCCGCCGCCAAAACGCTCGGCACGGCGGTGCCAGGCCAGGTGCAGGGCACCGGCGAAGGCGTGCTTCATCGGCCCGCCCCAGGTCATGCCGAAGAACAATTCCGACACACCCCACAGCACACCGACACCCAGGACCGCCGCCACCAGCCAACCGCCGAAGTTCTCCGGCAGGATGCCTGCCACCGGCAGGGTCACCAGGAAGAACGACGCCGAAAACGCCAGCAGGCTTTTCGGCAGGCGCATCCACGGGCCCTTGGACAAGCGGGCCGGCGGATTGCGCCGACGCAGGTAGACGAAGATCGCACCGACGAACATCACGGCCGACATCAACAGCAACGCATAGCCGAGGAAGCGGTTATGCAGGCCAAACCCGTGGACCAGGATCGCCAGCACTACCGACGCCACTGCACCACCGGCCGTGGCGACGTGGGTGTTGGCGATGTATTTGTCCCGCGCCACTACGTGGTGCAAATCCACCATGTAGCGCTTGGGCATGGCGAAAAGGCCACCGATCAGGTCGACCTTGGCCGGTCGTCCCCGGCGCCACATGTTCACCCGCCGCAAGGCGCCGAGGACCGCGAGGCCCAAAGCGGCGAACAGCAGGATAGGAAGAAGGGTGTTCAACATGGTGAAGCTCCCACCAATACATCTGGAGAAACGCCACTGATCGTTCCTCACGCTCTGCGTGGGAATGCCTCAATGGACGCTCCGCGTCCGCTTTGGGGACGCAGAGCGTCCCGGGCTGCATTCCCACGCAGAGCGTGGGAACGATCAGTTCAACGACCTAGAAATCCTTGCACAACCGCAGGGCGTCGTAGATGGCCGCGTGGGTATTACGCTGGGCCACGCAGTCACCGATGCGGAACAGCAGGTAGCCATCGCCGCTCTGCTCCAGGCACGGCTGAGGCTTGATCGCGAACAAGGCTTCGACGTCGATCTGGCCCTTGTTGCGCGAACCTTCCTTGAGCGCGTAGTAGATTTCTTCATCCGGCCGCACGCCGTTTTCCACCACCACCTGGTCCACCACGCGTTCTTCCTTGGCACCGGTGTATTCGTTCTCCAGCACCGCTACCAGCTTGTCGCCTTCGCGGTAGACCTTCTCCAGCATCATGTCCCCGGTCATGATCACTTCCTTGGGGTACATGCTGCGGTAGTACGTGGGGAACGAAGTACCGCCAATGGCCACGCCCGGCTTGATGTCGTCGGTGACGATCTCGACCTGGCTGCCCTTGTCGGCGAGGAAGTCGGCCACCGACATGCCGGTGAACTCGCAAATGGTGTCGTAGACCAGCACGTTCTTGCCCGGCGCGACCTTGCCGTCGAGCACGTCCCAGCTGCTGACCACCAGCCCTTCGGCGGCGCCCCAGTGTTCGTTCTGCTCCAGGTTCGGATGCCCGCCAACGGCCAGCACCACCACGTCCGGACGCAGGTCCATGATCGTCGCCGCGTCAGCCGCCACGCCCAGGCGCAGGTCGACTTTCAGCCGCGCCAGTTCCAGTTGGAACCAGCGAGTGATACCGGCGATCTGGTCCCGTTGCGGGGCTTTCGAGGCGGTGGTGATCTGCCCGCCGATGAATTCTTTCTTCTCGAACAGGGTCACCTCGTGCCCACGTTCGGCGGCCACACGCGCCGCTTCCATCCCGGCCGGGCCGGCACCGACGACAACCACTTTGCGCTTGGGCCCGGTGGACTTCTCGATGATGTGCGGCACGCCCATGTATTCACGGGACGTCGCGGCGTTCTGGATGCACAGCACGTCCAGGCCTTGGTACTGGCGGTCGATGCAGTAGTTGGCACCGACGCACTGCTTGATCTGGTCGATCTGGCCCATCTTGATCTTGGCGATCAGGTGCGGGTCGGCGATATGGGCACGGGTCATGCCGACCATGTCGACGTAACCGCCCTCCAGGATCCGCGTGGCCTGGTTCGGGTCCTTGATGTTCTGCGCGTGCAGCACAGGGACCTTGACCACTTCCTTGATACCGGCGGCCAAGTGCAGGAACGGCTCCGGTGGATAACTCATGTTCGGGATGACGTTGGCCAGGGTGTTGTGGGTGTCGCAACCCGAGCCCACCACGCCGATGAAATCCAGCATGCCGGTGTCGTCGTAGTACTTGGCGATCTGCTTCATGTCCTCGTGGGACAAGCCGTCCGGGTGGAACTCGTCGCCGCACAGGCGCATGCCCACGCAGAAATCGTCGCCCACTTCGGCGCGCACGGCCTTCAGCACTTCCAGGCCGAACTTCATGCGGCCTTCGAAGCTGCCGCCCCATTCGTCGGTACGCTTGTTGACCCGCGGGCTCCAGAACTGGTCGATCATGTGCTGGTGCACGGCGGACAGCTCGACGCCGTCCAGGCCACCGGCCTTGGCACGCCGTGCCGCCTGGGCGTAGTTGCCGATCACCCGCCAGATTTCTTCCGGCTCGATGGTCTTGCAGGTGGCACGGTGCACCGGCTCACGCACGCCGGACGGCGACATCAGGGTCGGCCAGTTGAAACCGTCCCAACGCGAGCGACGGCCCATGTGGGTAATCTGGATCATGATCTTGGCGCCATGCTTGTGCATGGCGTCGGCCAGGTTCTGGAAGTGCGGGATGATGCGGTCGGTGGACAGGTTCACCGAGCTCCACCATTCCTGCGGGCTGTCGATGGCAACCACCGACGAGCCACCGCAAATGGCCAGGCCGATGCCGCCCTTGGCCTTTTCTTCGTAATACTTGACGTACCGGTCGGTGGTCATGCCGCCGTCGGTGGCGTAGACCTCGGCGTGCGCGGTGCTGAGTACGCGGTTGCGGATGGTCAGTTTGCCGATCTGGATCGGCTGGAACATTGCTTCAAAAGCCATGGCGCGATCCTCGACTTACAACGGCTTGACGATGAACAGGCCGTCGTCGTGGCCTTCTTCGGAACCGCCATAGACCTGCTCGGCCACGGTGCGGATCGAACTGCCACGAGCGGCGAGGATCTGGTCCATGGCGCCGGCGAACCAACCGGTGAACATGTAGTCGACCTTGCGCCCGACCTTGCCGTACACATAGACGAACGCCGAGTGTTCGAGCTTGACGCTGGCGGTGCCTTTATCCAGGTCGATGTCCTGGATCTTGAACAGGCCCCAGCCACGCTGGGACAGGCGCTTCATGTAGTGCTCGAACACCGCGACGCCTTCCAGGCCGTGGCATTCGGCTTCTTTTTCACACCAGTGCCAGGCGGATTTGTAGCCGGCCTTGTAGAGAATCTCGGCGTAGGCGTCGGCGCCCAGCACTTCTTCGATGCCCATGTGGTTGTTGACGAAGAAGTGACGCGGTACGTACAGCATCGGCAGGGCGTCGGACGTCCAGATACCGGTTTCGCTGTCGACTTCGATAGGCAGTTGCGGGGCGATCTTGGCCATGAAAACTTGACTCCGGAAATTCGTGGTATTGCCTGCGGCGCAGAGGGCCGCAGGTAGAGGATTAGCGATGCGGCGGCGGTTATTCGCCCCAGACGTCTTTCAGCACGTTGACCCAGTTTTCACCCATGATCTTGCGTACCACCCGCTCAGGATGGCCGCGCTTGAGCAGCGTCTCGGTGAGGTTCGGGAACTCGCCCACGGTGCGGATGCCCAGGGGATTGATGATCTTGCCGAAGCTGGTCAGACGACGGGCGTAGCCCTTGTCGTGGGTCAGCATTTCGAAGAAATCCTGGCCGTGGCCCTGGGTGAAGTCGGTACCGATGCCGATGGCGTCCTCACCAACGATGTTCATGGTGTATTCGATGGCTTCGGCGTAGTCGTCGATGGTCGAATCGATGCCCTTGGCCAAAAACGGCGCGAACATGGTTACGCCGACGAAACCGCCGTGATCGGCGATGAACTTCAGTTCTTCATCGGACTTGTTGCGCGGGTGCTCTTTCAGGCCGGACGGCAGGCAGTGGGAATAGCACACAGGCTTCTTCGATTCGAGGATGACTTCTTCGGAGGTCTTGGAACCTACGTGGGACAGGTCGCACATGATGCCGACGCGGTTCATCTCGGCGACGATCTCGCGACCGAAACCCGACAGGCCGCCGTCGCGCTCGTAGCAACCGGTGCCGACCAGGTTCTGGGTGTTGTAGCACATCTGCACCACACCGACGCCGAGCTGCTTGAAGATCTCGACGTAGCCGAGCTGGTCTTCGAAGGCGTGGGCGTTCTGGAAGCCGAAGATGATGCCGGTCTTGCCCTGTTCCTTGGCGCGACGGATGTCGGCGGTGGTTTTCACCGGAATCACCAGGTCGCTGTTCTCACGGATCAGCTTCTGGCTGGCGACGATGTTATTGATGGTGGCCTGGAAACCTTCCCACACCGACACGGTGCAGTTGGCTGCGGTCAGGCCGCCCTTGCGCATGTCTTCGAACAGGTCGCGGTTCCACTTGGCAATGATCAGCCCGTCGATAACGATGCTGTCGGCGTGCAATTCGGCTGGGCTCATCAGGCAGTCCCCTTTTGTCAGCGATTCATGCGCCGAATCGTGTGCCGGCGCTTTGGGGCCAGCATATGCCTGAGGGCCGTCGCGACCCGGTGCAAAAACGACAGGGGAATTGCCGAAAGCGTCAATCCACGACAATGGGCTACGACAGGCCCGCCCTGCCCGTCTGTTCTTTACCCGACGGTTGCGCCAGAATCCGCCGCATCACTGGTTTTCACTGGACTTGAGCGGCAACGCGATGAAATCAATCTTCCTGGCTTTGGCACTGATCAGCACCCTGGCACACGCAACCGAAGACACCGAGCCCAATCCCTGCGACGAAGTTGAAAACGATGTCCAGACCCTGGCCTGCTCGGCCTATGGCAAAACCGCCGCCGAGCAATTGCTCAACGAAAACCTGCAGAGCCTCTTTGAGCGCCTGCAAACCCGCTACGCCAGCGACAAGGCCCAGCTCAACGACATCACCGCCAAGATCAAGGCCGCCCAACAACTGTGGCAAAAACAGCGCGACGCCGACTGCGCCATCGCCGCCTTCCCGGCCAAACCCGGCAGCGAAGCCTACAAAATCGCCGAAAACGACTGCATGGCCCAGGTGAGCGATGATCGGTCGGAGTTTTTGGAGTCGATTGGGCAGGAGTAAAGAGTTATCCACGGAGCAATATCCAGACATCGTTCACTCGTTGGCCCCGGAAAGAATATAAGTCAGGATTCGCAAATCTTATAAAAGACTTATATTCTTTCCATGAACACTATCCACTGGACCAGAAAAGCCGTTAAGCAGCTTCTGAAATTGCACTCAGCCCATCAGGCCCAAGTTCGGGATGCCGTTACGGCGCTCGCCCAGATGCCTGACGTGGTCAACGTCAAAGCGCTTGTCGGTCATGACTATGCGTACCGCCTGCGGGTAGGCAACTACCGAGTCATGTTCGATTGGGACGGGGCGATCAAGGTCGTCAGCATTCAAGAGGTCAAGAAACGCGATGAACGCACCTACTGATATTCAGATCATCAACGATGCAGACGGAAACCCGGCATTTGTGGTCATTCCGTACGCGCAATACGTTGCGCAAAAACTGGAGCCCGATCTGATTCCTCATGAAGTGGTCAGCCGTATCGTCGACGGCGCTACGCCTATCCGCGCCTGGCGCGAACACTTGAATCTGACTCAGGATGAAGTCGCCAGGCGCCTGGGTATTTCTCAGTCGGCGTTTGCCCAACAGGAATCGGTCGCAAAGCCTCGCCGGGCTACCCGAGAGAAAATTGCCGCTGCCTTTGGTATCCATGCTGATCAGTTGGAACTGTAGGCCTACGGGGGATATCCCAACAGACATTAGGCTTCGGATACTGTTAACTCTGACAGTATCCGAAGCGAAAGGAGGGGCTTAGGATCAGCTCATGACAGGCACTCACGTTAGTCGGTGTTATTGCCTATCAAGGGATTTTCATATGCTCTCTCTTACCGCCTTGCCTTTATATGGGTTAGCTATTTTCAGGCACAAAATGAAATGATCGATATCACCACCACCCGCGCCGTGGCCCATGAAACCCACCCACCGCTGGTCATCTACCTGATGCTGGTGACCATGGCCCTGATCAGCGCCCTGCTGATCGGCTATGGCATGGCCGGTGCAAAGCGGCGCAACTGGCTGCACAGCCTGGGTTACGCGGCGGTCATGGTCTGCGTGCTGTATGTGATCCTGGACTTCGAATACCCCCGCTTTGGCGTGATCCGAGTCGATTACTTCGACAAGATCATGCTCGACCTGCGCCAAAGCATGAACTGAGTGGGCCGCAGATGAAAAAATCAGAGCGGCGTTCCAGACCAAGATGGATAAACTGCAATTCCACACCTCCAGGCATCAAGGGTTCCAATGATCATTTGCGGCATCGAAATCAAAGGCAGCGAAGCGATCATCGCCGTTGCCTCGCTGGAACAGCAGACGCTGACCCACATCGCCCTGAATACCAAGAAAATCGCCCTGGACGACGATGACGACGCCGCCAACGTCAAGGCGTTTGCCGCTCAGGTACGGGCGTTCGTGGCTGAACATGGCATCGAACGCATCGCCATCAAGAAGCGCAGCAAGAAAGGCGAGTTCGCCGGCGGACCGACCACGTTCAAGATTGAAGGGGTTTTCCAGTTGCTGGAAGGCTGCGAGGTGACACTGCTGTCACCGCAGACCCTCAACGCGCAGCACAAGAAACATGACTTCGCCTTGCCGGCGACGCTGAACAAGTATCAGCACGAGGCGTACAAGGCGGCATGCTCGGCGTTGGTAAAGAAGTAAGCTGCCAACCCATACTTGATGTGGCGAGGGGATTTATCCCCGCTGGGGCGCGAAGCGGCCCTGAAACCTGGTAACTGGGTCTCTCATATAGCTTGAATCGCTATTATCGGGGCTGCTGCGCAGCCCAGCGGGGATAAATCCCCTCGCCACAAGTCTTTGTTCGACAGTTCATTGGAGGTGGCATCAGTCTTTCTGCTTGCGATACCCCTTCAACCAATCCGCAAACGCCTTGTCCTCCAGTGCATAACCACCACGATTGGACTTCCACACCAGTTCCTTGTCACGCAGCGCGTCGATGCAGGATTGGATGGTCTGGGTGCCTGGCACGACTTCGCTCCCCATGCTCCTGAGCACCTTGCCCACGGCGTCCAGCGTTGAATCGGTGAAGGGCGCAAAGGGTTCGTTGTTTTGCGAGCGCTCGGCCATGACCTGCAGCACTGCTCGTTGCGGCACCGTCAAGGCGTTCCAGGCACTTTCAAACTCGGTCCAGACGCCAGCACGGAGCATTTGCGCGCTGTTGCGCAGCAATTCGCCCAAGTGGCTCGCCTCACCCAGTTCCAAGGCAATTTCGCCAATGACGCTGCGCAGCATTTCAGGGCGGCGCCCTACCAACTCGAAGGCCTGGTCCAAGTCATCGGCATTGAACTGATTGGTTTGGGCCAGATGCGCGTTCAAATGGGCAGCGTAGGCTTTGGTGAACTCTTTACCCAGCAATGGGAACGAGGTGATGCTGGATCCGTAGAACGGTTGGTTACGGCTGAGTACCAAGTGCGCGAGTTTGTCGCGATTGGAGCCGGTGAACACCAGGCGCAGGCCGCTGGTATCACCCTCGCGCCCTTGGTTGAGTTGGTCGCGGGCAGCCTTGAGGGCGAACATGGCGTTGACCCCGGCCTCGGTGGTCAACGCATGCTGGGCTTCGTCGATCACCAGCACCACGGTTTTACCGGCCGCACTGTGCAACAACTCCAGCGCCTGGGTCAGCGTCGCCCCTTCGGGCAGTTGCGGCAGGCTGAAATCCCAGGACAACGTGCGCAAGAAGCTGAGTTTGTCGATGCCCATGGATTTGGCCAGCTTGCGGATCCCCTTTTCATAAGGCACCAATGCCCCGGTGATTGCCGAAGCGATCAGGTCGGCAGGGTCTTTCTCCTTGTTGGCCCACAGGTCGACGTAGACCGCGAGCCAGCCGCGGGTTTCGCACTCGGGAATCAAGTCTTCACGCAGGAACGTACTTTTTCCGGTACGTCTCGGAGCGGCCAGGAACAGGCCTGAGGTGTAATCCTGGATCCCGGCGCCGACCAGCCCATCGACAATATTGCGGGCCAGATCAGGGCGCCGGAATACAAAACCGGGGTGCTTGGACATGGTTTTATACTCAATTATGGCGACAGGTATAATTTATAGTCGCGAGTATAATTGAGTATAAAAGCCTGTCAAACCACCTCCCGCCCATCCCCCTGCCGCCGTCGATCCTCCCGCGGACAACGCGCGAACCGTGCCCGGTAACTGCGGGTGAAGTACGACGGTGACTCAAAGCCGCAGGCGATGCTCACTTCCAGTACGCTCATGTCGGTCTGGCGCAGCAGTTGCCGGGCCTTCTCCAGGCGCAGGCGCAAGTAGAAGTTGCTCGGGGTGTCGTTCAGGTGCAGGCGGAACAGGCGTTCGAGCTGCCGGCGGGTGACGTTGATCGACTCGGCCAGGGCCAAGGTGCTCAGGGGCGGTTCGCTGTGGGTTTCCATCTCGCCGATGACGTGCACCAGCTTCTTGTTGCGAATGCCATAGCGGCTGGCGATTTCCATGCGCTGGTGATCTTTGCGCGGGCGGATGCGGCCGAGCACGAACTGTTCGCTGACCTGGATCGCCAGCTCCGAACCATGGGCCTGGCCGATCAGGTCGAGCATCAGGTCGATGGACGCGGTGCCACCGGCGCAAGTGATGCGGCGACGGTCGATTTCAAACAGTTCCTGAGTCACGCCAAGCTGCGGATAAGACTCCTTGAACGCCTCGATCGCTTCCCAGTGCAAGGTCACGCGATGCCCTTCCAGCAGCCCCGCCTCGGCCAGGACAACACTGCCGGTGTCGATGCCGCCCAGGATCACGCCTTCGTTGTCCAACCTATGCAGCCAGCGCTCCAGGGCCGGGGTGGCGAACTTCAGTGGCTCGAACCCCGCCACCACCCAAAGAGTCGCGCCCTTCTTCAACGGCTCCAGAGCGGCATCGGCGTTGACCGACATGCCATTGCTCGCCAGCACCGCCCCGCCATCGACGCTCAACACATGCCAGCGATACAGCTCGCCACGAAAACGATTGGCGACCCGCAACGGCTCGATGGCCGAGATGAAACCGATGGCCGAAAAGCCCGGCATCAACAAGAAGTAGAAATCCTGGGACATGAAGCGCACTCGGTCGACGGGTAGCGTGCGGACCTTGATACGCCAGTTGCAAGCGTCGTTCAAGAGCGCAGGTCGCTGCAGTGCAAGAGCACGTCGCCGCTGTGCGTTTTGCCGCGCTTCGGGCTGCGTAACTTGGCATCACCGGCGCACAGACACCGGGCCCCATAACAATAAGCTGCCGAGGAACCCGACATGAAACGACTGATCAGCTCCTGCGTTCTTGCACTCAGCGGTACCACCTTAATGAATGGCGCCGTCATGGCCGCTGAACCCGCCGCGTGCCAGAACGTGCGCCTGGGCGTGGTCAACTGGACCGACGTCATCGCCACCAGCGCCCTGACCCAAGTGATGCTCGACGGCCTCGGCTACACGACCAAGCAGACCAGCGCCTCCCAGCAAATCATCTTCGCCGGCATTCGTGACCAACGCCTGGACCTGTTCCTGGGCTACTGGAACCCGCTGATGACCCAGACCATCACCCCATTCGTCGAAGCCAAGCAGGTCAAGGTCCTGGAACAACCCAGCCTCAAGGACGCCCGCGCCACCCTGGCCGTGCCGACCTACCTGGCCGACAAGGGCCTGAAGACCTTCGCCGACATCGCCAAATTCGAAAAAGAGTTGGGGGGCAAGATCTACGGCATCGAACCCGGCTCCGGCGCCAACACCCAGATCAAGGCGATGATCGCCAAGAACCAGTTCGGCCTGGGCAAATTCCAACTGGTGGAGTCCAGCGAAGCCGGCATGCTCGCCGCCGTGGACCGCGCCGTACGGCGCAAGGAAGCCGTGGTGTTCTTCGGCTGGGCGCCGCATCCGATGAACGTCAACGTGCAAATGACCTACCTCACCGGCAGCGACGACGCCCTCGGCCCGAACGAAGGCATGGCCACCGTCTGGACCGTCACCGCGCCGAACTACGCCGAGCAATGCCCGAACGTCGGTCGCTTGCTGAGCAACCTGACCTTCACCGCCGAAGACGAGAGCCGGATGATGCAGCCGCTGCTCGATCACAAGGATCCGCTCGAATCGGCCCGGCAATGGCTCAAGGATCATCCGCAAGACAAGCAGCGCTGGCTCGAAGGTGTAACCACCTTCGACGGCAAGCCGGCCGCCGACAACCTGAAACTCACCAGCAACTGACCAACCGTTCTCCCTCTGCGCAGCACCACACGGCTGCGCGGTGACTCACCACGCCTGAAGGAATCCGCACCATGAACCACGACGTCATCATCACCTGCGCACTCACCGGTGCTGGCGACACGACCGCCAAGAGCCCTCACGTGCCGGTCACCCCGAAACAGATCGCCGCCGCAGCCGTCGAAGCCGCCAAGGCCGGTGCTACCGTGGTCCACTGCCACGTCCGCGACCCGCAGACCGGCAAGTTCAGCCGCGACGTGGCGCTGTACCGCGAGGTGATGGAGCGCATCCGTGAGGCGGACGTGGACATCATCGTCAACCTCACCGCCGGCATGGGCGGTGACCTGGAAATCGGTGCGGGCGAACGACCGATGGAATTCGGCCCCAACACCGACCTGGTGGGGCCGCTGACCCGCCTGGCCCACGTCGAAGAGCTGCTACCGGAAATCTGCACGCTGGATTGCGGCACCCTGAACTTCGGCGACGGCGACACCATTTACGTCTCCACCCCGGCGCAACTGCGGGCCGGGGCCAAGCGGATCACCGAGCTGGGGGTCAAGGCCGAGCTGGAAATCTTCGATACCGGGCACCTGTGGTTCGCCAAGCAACTGATCAAGGAAGGCCTGCTGGACAACCCGCTGTTCCAGCTCTGCCTGGGCATCCCATGGGGCGCGCCGGCCGACACCACCACCATGAAGGCCATGGTCGACAACCTGCCCGCCGACGCGGTGTGGGCGGGCTTCGGCATCGGTCGCATGCAAATGCCGATGGCCGCCCAGGCGGTGCTGCTGGGGGGCAACGTGCGGGTCGGGCTGGAAGACAACCTCTGGCTGGACAAAGGCGTGCTCGCCACCAACGGCCAGTTGGTGGAGCGCGCTGGCGAAATCCTCAGCCGCCTCGGGGCGCGCGTGCTCACCCCGGCTGAAGGTCGCAAGAAAATGGGCCTGGCCCAGCGCGGCTGAACCGAACGCGCACATTGGATCTGCAGTGACTGCAGATCTCAAGACCACCCAAGATCAAGTGTGGGAGCGAGCTTGCTCGCGATAGCGTCGGCGCCTCCAGTGCATTTGCTGCGCCTGGAATACCGTCATCGCGAGCAAGCTCGCTCCCACAGGGAATCAGCGAATTACTCAGGACAATCACCATGAGCTTTATCACCGACATCAAGACCTTCGCCGCCCTGGGCAGCGGCGTGATCGGCAGCGGCTGGGTCAGCCGCGCCCTGGCCCATGGCCTCGACGTTGTCGCCTGGGACCCGGCGCCGGGTGCCGAGGCGACACTGCGCAAACGCGTCGCCAACGCTTGGGGCGCGCTGGAAAAACAAGGCCTGGCCCCTGGCGCCTCGCAGGATCGGCTGCGCTTTGTCGCGACCATTGAAGAATGCGTGCGCGACGCCGATTTCATCCAGGAAAGCGCCCCCGAGCGCCTGGAACTGAAGCTCGAATTGCACGGCCAGATCAGCGCAGCCGCCAAGCCGAATGCATTGATCGGCTCCAGCACTTCGGGGCTGTTGCCCAGCGAGTTCTACGAAGGTTGCACTCACCCCGAACGCTGCGTGGTCGGACACCCGTTCAACCCGGTCTACCTGTTGCCGCTGGTGGAAGTGGTGGGTGGCAAAAATACCGCCCCCGAAGCCGTGCAAGCGGCAATGCAGGTGTACGAATCCCTCGGCATGCGGCCGCTGCACGTACGCAAGGAAGTACCCGGCTTCATCGCCGACCGCCTGCTCGAAGCACTGTGGCGCGAAGCCCTGCACCTGGTCAACGACGGCGTCGCCACCACCGGGGAAATCGACGATGCCATCCGTTTTGGCGCCGGCCTGCGCTGGTCATTCATGGGCACGTTCCTGACCTACACCCTGGCCGGAGGCGATGCCGGCATGCGGCACTTCATGGCTCAGTTCGGTCCAGCGCTGCAACTGCCCTGGACCTACCTGCCAGCGCCGGAGCTGACCGAGAAGCTGATCGATGATGTGGTGGACGGCACGAGGGAGCAACTGGGCAGCCACAGCATCTCGGCCCTGGAGCGCTATCGTGATGATTGCCTGCTGGCGGTGCTGGAGGCGGTGAAGACCACCAAGGCCAAGCATGGAATGGCTTTCGAAGAGTAAACCCTGGTTTTGGGGCCAGCAGGCCTGGCCCCATCGCGAGCAAGCTCGCTCCCACAAGGATTTCGCGGTGTGAACGCTCTTTATTTCCCCAGAAGATCCCTGTGGGAGCGAGCTTGCTCGCGATAGCGCCAACCCAGTCACCCCAATTGTCGGACCTGAATCATGCCCACCCTCACCACCTACCAAACCCGCATCCTCCCCGAATGGGTCGACTACAACGGCCATCTGCGCGATGCCTTCTACCTGCTGATCTTCAGCTACGCCACCGACGCGCTGATGGACCGGCTCGGCCTGGACAGCCAGAACCGCGAAGCCAGCGGTCACTCGCTGTTCACCCTCGAGCTGCACCTCAACTACCTGCACGAAGTGAAGCTCGGGGCCGAGGTGCAAGTGCACACGCAGATCATCGGCCACGACGCCAAACGCCTGCACCTCTACCACAGCCTGCATCTGGTTGGTGGGGATAAAGAACTGGCCGGCAATGAACAGATGCTCCTGCACGTCGACCTGGCCGGCCCGCGCTCGGCGCCCTTCACGGAGCAGACCCTATCCCGGCTCGACGCCCTGCTGGACGAGCAAGCCGACCTGCCGCCCCCAGCCTACATCGGCCGGGTCATCGCCCTGCCCCCCGCCCGGTAAGCCTCCCACAGGAGATCGCATGAACACCGCCGCCGCTTTTGCCGACTTCCGCCGTTATCCCCTGATCTTCGCGTTGACCGCCGCAACCCCCTTGGCCGACCGGGTGCAAGTCACATGGGCCGATGGCCGGACCAGCCCCTTTCATCACCCATGGTTACGGGACAACTGCCCTTGCCCCCAATGCGTCTACAGCGTCACCCGCGAGCAGGTGCTGGAAATCGTCGATGTCGCTGAGGACATGGCCCCCGGCGCGATTCGCCTCGACGACGAAGGCTGCCTATGCGTGGACTGGCAGGACGGCCACCAGAGCCGTTTTGACCCGGGCTGGTTGCGCGCCCATGCCTACGATGACCAATCCCGGGCCGAGCGCCTGGCGAACAAGCTCCGGCGCCAGCTGTGGCGGCACGACCTGCCACTGCCGGTGTTCGATTATCCGGCGCTGATGGACGATACCGACGCGTTGCTGCGATGGTTGCTGGCGTTGCGCGACATCGGCTTGACCCAAGTGCGCGGCGTGCCCACCGAACCCGGTTCGCTGAAACGGGTGGCCCAACGCATCGCCTTCATCCGCGAGAGCAACTTCGGCGTGCTGTTCAACGTGCAGTCCAAGGCCGATGCCGACAGCAACGCCTACACCGCTTTCAACCTGCCGCTGCACACCGACCTGCCGACCCGGGAGTTGCAGCCGGGGCTGCAGTTCTTGCATTGCCTGGTGAATGACGCCGACGGTGGCGAGAGCATTTTTGTCGACGGTTTTGCCATTGCCGAAACCCTGCGCCAGGAAGACCCCGAGGCCTTCGACGCCCTGTGCCGGATTCCGGTGGAATTTCGCAACAAGGACCGCCGCAGCGACTACCGCTGCCTGGCGCCGATCATCGCCCTGGACGCCCTCGGAGAAGTCTCGGAGATCCGCATGGCGAACTTCCTGCGTGGGCCATTCGACACCTCGGTCGAGCAGATGCCCAAACTTTACCGTGCCTACCGCCGCTTCATCGCCCTGACCCGCGAGCCACGCTTTCGCTTGGTGCAGCGCCTCGAACCCGGCCAGCTCTGGTGCTTTGACAACCGCCGCACCCTTCACGCGCGCAACGCCTTCGATCCCGCCTCCGGGGCCCGGCATTTCCAGGGGTGCTATGTGGATCGGGATGAGTTGTTGTCGCGGATTCTGGTGTTGCAGAGGTAGACCGCGTCATCGTTCATCGCGAGCTTGCTCGCGATAGCGTCCTGACGAACAACCCATCACTCCCTGATTGTCACAGACAAAAAAATCCCCGATCAAGCCGTGACAGGATCGGGGCAGGTTGCGTTACTGGAGGAGCTGTTGCGCGAGGGTGACCAAACCATCGTGATTCAGCTTGGGGCCAGTGTGCCCAGTCCAGGCCTGGGCAAGTTAACCGAAAACGACGCCTCCATAGTCATTCGTGACATTGCGACCATTTGCCCTTGCCGCCGCTTCGGGTGGCTACCAGAATCGAGACACGACCCCAATCCCTGAACAAGGAAAAGCGTCATGATGCACGCCGATTTGATCGACCAGGAAGACCTGCTGGGCCATCTCAAGGCCCTGGGACTGCAAATACCCAGCGGCTCCACTGCCGAGCAGGCATGCGAATGCGCTGTGCGGGGTTTGGACCAGGCCCGCGCCAATGAACTGCGGCGGATGGTCAAGGACATGTACACCAGCAGCGCCACCATCCTGCCGGCCGTGCGCCAGGCAATCGACAAGCAGCTGTTGCCGGCGCTGATGAATTACCAGCAAAACCACAGCTGATCCTGGTCCCTGTAGGAGCTGGCGAAGCCTGCGATCTTCTAATCTTTCACTTGGGACTCAAATGTCTGGAGAAAGATCGCAGCCTCGCTTCGCTCGGCAGCTCCTACACAGCGCCTGCAGGCCCTGCGGGGGCAAGCTCCCTTCTAGAGCCTCACACTGGCGAACGTCGATTCATTACGCGCCTGGCTCAGCGCCGACAGCGGCCCGGACAATGGCGACAGCACCAACGCCTGCGGCAGCGGCATCATCGCCACCTGTTGCGTGGTGTTGGAACCGACGCGCTCGTCCCGCGGCGGAATGCCGAAGTATTCGCGGTAGCACTTGGAGAAGTGCGGGGTGGAAACGAAGCCGCACACCGAGGCCACCTCGATGATCGACATCGGCGTCTGCTTGAGCAGTTGCCGCGCACGAATGAGCCGCAGCTTGAGGTAGTAGCGCGACGGTGAGCAGTGCAGGTATTTCTGGAACAACCGCTCCAGCTGACGCCGGGACACGGCGACGTACACCGCCAGTTCGTCCAGATCGATCGGTTCTTCGAGGTTGGCCTCCATCAACGCCACGATTTCCTGCAACTTCGGCTGGTTGGTGCCAAGCATGTGCTTGAGCGGCACACGCTGGTGATCCTGCTCGTTGCGGATACGCTCGTAGACAAACATTTCAGAGATCGCCGCCGACAGCTCGCGACCGTGATCGCGACTGATCAGGTGCAGCATCATGTCCAGCGGCGCGGTGCCACCGGAGCTGGTGAAGCGGTTGCGGTCGAGGGTGAACAGGCGGGTACTCATCGATACCCGCGGGAACGCTTCCTGCATCGCCGCCAGGCATTCCCAGTGCACGCTGCAATCGAAACCGTCCAACAGGCCGGCGCAGGCCAGGGCCCAACTGCCGGTGCAGACCGCGCCGAGGCGACGGGACTGGCGGGCCTGGCTCTGCAACCACGACACGTGTTCACGGGTCACGGTGCGCTGGATGCCAATACCACCACAGACAATGACGGTGTCCAGGGGCGGCGCCTTGTGCATGGAGGCGTCGGGGGTGATCTGCAAACCGTCGCTGGCCCAGACCTGGCCACCATCGACCGTGAGGGTGGTCCAGCGATACAGCTCGCGACCGGATAGCTGGTTGGCCATGCGTAGCGGTTCCACCGCGGACGCCAGGGAAATCAGCGTGAAATTGTCCAGCAGCAAAAAGCCGATGGATTGAGGCGCACGGTTCTGGGGTTGGGCCCCGGAGTTGGACGTCGTCATCGCGGTATCTCCTCACACAAAGCGGGTGATGGCCTCAGGCGGAGGCTCTTGTTATTGCCACGTTCTCTTGCGCGAGACAGGGCTTTATCGGGATAGAGCAATTGCCATGCCTAAAATTGAATGTGTGTTCAATAAATCCTGAAAACGACATCGCGGCCTGTCTATATAAGGCGTGCATCGAGTCCAGGTTTTAGGCGCCGTCAATGGCGGCAGGTACCGACCACAGAAGGCTGTGAGCAGTTCGGTAGCACTTGTGGGAACTGGGCTGCGCGGCTTGCGCAAGGAGTAGCACCACAGGTGCGGGTGACGGACGGTCGAGCGCGATTGAGCGGCTGGCTCGACAACGGGGGCCTTGTCTGTTTGCGACGCGCTAAAAGGTGGCGCTTTTGCGAATGGGTGTTCATTTTACGAGCAACTTGAGGTCCTTGTGGCGAGGGGATTTATCCCCGCTGGGCTGCGAAGCAGCCCTAAACTCAAACGCCTCGGTGTATCAGAAAGACCGTAGGGGGCCGCTGCGCGGCCCAGCGGGGATAAATCCCCTCGCTACAGTGAATGAGCAACCTCAGGTCAGCACTCCACCGCACTGACCGCCAAGCCGCCGCGCGAGGTTTCTTTATATTTGTCATGCATGTCGGCACCGGTGTCACGCATGGTGCGGATCACCCGGTCCAGGGAGATGAAATGCTGGCCGTCCCCGCGCAGGGCCATTTGTGCGGCGTTGATGGCCTTGACCGCGGCGATCGCATTGCGCTCGATGCACGGCACCTGCACCAGGCCGCCCACCGGGTCGCAGGTCAGGCCGAGGTTGTGTTCCAGGCCGATTTCCGCCGCGTTGCACAGTTGCTCCGGCGTGGCCCCGAGGATTTCCGCCAGGCCCGCCGCCGCCATGGCGCAAGCCGATCCCACCTCGCCCTGGCAACCGACCTCGGCGCCGGAGATCGATGCGTTCTTTTTGCACAGGATCCCGATGGCCGCCGCAGCGAGGAAATAATCCACGACGTTGGCGTCGGTGACCGCTTCGCTGAATTTCATGAAGTAGTGCAGCACCGCCGGGATGATCCCCGCCGCACCGTTGGTCGGCGCCGTGACCATGCGTCCGCCGGCCGCGTTCTCCTCGTTGACCGCCAGGGCGAACAGGTTGACCCACTCCATGGCGCTGAGGGTCGAGCCGATGACATTGGGCTTGTTCAGCTCTTGCAGGCTGCGGTGCAACTTGGCCGCCCGCCGACGCACATTCAAACCGCCCGGCAGGATGCCTTCGTGCTTGAGGCCCTGCTCGACGCAATCCTGCATGGCCCGCCACAGCTTCATCAGGCCACTGCGGATCTCTTCTTCGGACCGCCAGACCTTTTCGTTGGCCAGCATCAACTCGGCTACCCGCAAGTTGTGGGTACGGCACAGCTCAAGCAACTCTTCGGCGCTGGAGAAATCGTAAGGCAGCTCAGTGTTGTCCAGATCCACCACGCCGCTGGAGGCCTGGGCCTGATCGACGACAAAACCACCGCCAACCGAGTAATAAGTGTCACGGTGCAACTCGCCGCCGGCGCCCTCGGCCACCAGCGTCATCGCATTGGGATGGAATGGCAGGTTCTCGTCGATCAGGCGCATGTCCCGGGACCATACGAACGGCACCGGCAGGCGACCGTCGAGCAACAGGGTCTGGGTTTCACGCAGCAGCTCGATGCGCGGGCCGATCTGCGACGGGTCGATTGCGTCCGGCCACTCCCCCATCAGGCCCATGATCACGGCGTTGTCGCTGCCGTGGCCGATGCCGGTGGCCGACAGCGAACCGAACAATTGCACCTCGACCCGGCGCACATCATTGAGCAGGGCCTTTGCCTTCAGCGCTTCAACGAACAGCGCCGCGGCACGCATGGGGCCCACGGTGTGGGAACTGGACGGGCCGATACCGATTTTGAACAAGTCGAAAACGCTGATTGCCATTGCCGATAACCTCCAGAACAGGCACATCCGGGCGCAGGAGCGTCCGGTGACGGAGCTGCTACGCTCAACGCCGGGATGGCCGCATCATCCGGTTTTTGCCTTGGCGCCCGACGTCTGACACCGACGCAATCATGCCCACCAGCGCCGCCCGTCCCTGACCCCGGTTCTGCGGCGTTTTTCTGCGTGTCAGAGGCCCGTCAGGGGCGGAAAAAATCTGTAAACGACGTCACCGACACTGGATGCGACCATCCCTGTACTGGATACGACCCACCCTGTAGGCGTCAGATTTGCACTGGTACATGATCGGTTACGGCTCGTTTGCAAGGCCGCGTGTCAGAGAGTGCCCACGCGCCACCAACCGCAACATCCAATTAAGCGTGGTTGTCCTGACCGGACACCGCCGATAAAACACCAGGAGTCCACCCATGAAAGGTTCCAAGCCGTTGTTGTTGGCCGCCATGCTGAGTCTTCCGATGCTGGCCAACGCTGCAGAACCCGAAAAGTGCAGCACCGTCAACTTCTCCGATGTCGGCTGGACCGACATTACCGTGACCACGGCGACCACCAGCGTGGTGCTGGACGCGCTGGGCTACAAGACCAAGACCACCATGATTTCCGTGCCGGTGACCTACAAGTCCCTGGCCGATGGCAAGAACATGGATGTATTCCTCGGCAACTGGATGCCGACCATGGAAAACGACATCAAGGCCTACCGCGAAGCCGGCACCGTGGAAACCGTGCGCACCAACCTCAAGGGCGCCAAATACACCCTCGCCGTGCCCCAGGCCCTGTATGACAAGGGTCTGCATGACTTCGCCGACATCCCCAAATTCAAGAAAGAGCTGGACGGCAAGATCTACGGCATCGAACCGGGCAACGACGGCAACCGCCTGATCCAGAGCATGATCGAAAAGAACGCCTTCGGCCTGAAGGACGCCGGCTTCAAAGTCGTCGAGTCGAGTGAAGCGGGCATGCTCTCCCAGGTCGACCGCGCCTCCAAGCGTGGCACCGACGTGGTGTTCCTTGGCTGGGCGCCACACCCGATGAACACGCGCTTCAAGATCCAGTACCTGACCGGCGGCGACGACTTCTTCGGCCCCGACTTCGGTGCCGCTACCGTAGCGACCAACACCCGCAAGGGCTACAGCCAGGAATGCAGCAACGTTGGCCAACTGTTGAAAAACCTGGAGTTCACCGTCGACATGGAAAGCACGCTGATGGGCAACGTGCTCGACGACAAGATGAAACCTGAGGCCGCCGCCAAGGCCTGGCTGAAGAAAAACCCACAGGTACTCGATACCTGGCTCGCTGGCGTGACCACCATTGACGGTAAACCTGGCCTGGAAGCCGTGAAAGCCAAGCTTGCGCAATAACTGCTTATGTTATGCCGGGCGAGTTCGCTCGCCCGGGCTGTTTATTCCCTTGCATGCGGACGTTCACTACCATGCTTATTGATCAGAAAATACCTTTGGGCCAGTACATCGCGGGCTTTGTCGAATGGTTGACGCAAAACGGCGCCAACACATTCGACGCAATCGCGCTGTTTCTGGAAACGATGATTCACGGCGTGACGTTTGCGCTGACCTGGTTCAACCCCCTGGCCCTGATCGGCCTCATCGCGCTATTGGCGCACTTCATCCAGCGCAAATGGGGCCTGACCGTATTTGTCATCGCGTCCTTCCTGCTGATTCTCAACCTGGGTTACTGGCAAGAAACCATGGAAACCCTCGCCCAGGTGCTGTTCGCGACCCTGGTCTGCGTGCTGATCGGCGTGCCGCTGGGCATTGTTGCCGCGCACAAGCCGATGTTCTACACAATGATGCGGCCGGTACTCGATCTGATGCAGACCGTACCGACCTTCGTCTACCTCATTCCTACCCTGACCCTTTTCGGTCTGGGTGTGGTCCCGGGCCTGATCTCCACGGTGGTGTTCGCGATTGCCGCGCCCATCCGCCTGACCTACCTGGGCATCCGCGACGTTCCGGACGAACTGATGGACGCCGGCAAAGCCTTCGGCTGCTCCCGTCGCCAACTCCTGTCGCGCATCGAACTGCCCCATGCGATGCCCAGCATCGCGGCCGGTATCACCCAGTGCATCATGCTGTCGTTGTCGATGGTGGTGATCGCCGCGCTGGTGGGTGCCGATGGCCTGGGCAAACCCGTGGTCAACGCACTGAACACCGCCGATATCGCCCTGGGCTTCGAAGCAGGCCTGGCGATCGTATTGCTGGCGATCATGCTCGACCGAATCTGCAAACAACCCGACGCTAAAGTAGGGGGTGACGCATGAGCATCATTCGTTTCGAAGACGTCGATGTTATTTTCTCCAACCGCCCCAAGGCCGCGCTGGACCTGCTGGACAAGGGTTTTTCGCGCCCCGAGATCCTGCAGCAGACCGGCCTGATCGTCGGCGTGGAAAAAGCCAGCCTATCCATCGAGAAGGGTGAGATCTGCGTCTTGATGGGCCTTTCCGGCTCAGGCAAATCCAGCCTGCTGCGCTGCATCAACGGCTTGAACACCGTCAGTCGTGGCAAGTTGTTCGTCGAGCATGAAGGACGGCAGATCGACATCGCCTCCTGCTCCCCCGCCGAACTGAAGATGATGCGCACCAAGCGCATCGCCATGGTGTTCCAGAAGTTCGCCCTGATGCCTTGGCTGACGGTGCGCGAGAACATCAGCTTCGGCCTGGAAATGCAGGGCCGTCCCGAGAAGGAACGGCGCAAGCTGGTGGATGAAAAACTCGAGCTGGTGGGCCTGACCCAGTGGCGCAACAAGAAGCCCGACGAGCTGTCCGGCGGTATGCAACAACGGGTCGGCCTGGCCCGCGCCCTGGCGATGGACGCCGACATCCTGCTGATGGACGAACCATTTTCGGCCCTCGACCCGCTGATCCGCCAGGGCTTGCAGGACGAACTGTTGGAACTGCAACGCAAACTGCAAAAGACCATCGTGTTCGTCAGCCATGACCTGGACGAAGCCCTCAAACTGGGCACGCGGATCGCCATCATGAAAGACGGCAAGATCATCCAGTACAGCAAGCCGGAAGAGATCGTGCTGAACCCGGCGGACGACTATGTGCGCACCTTCGTCGCCCACACCAACCCACTCAACGTGCTCTGCGGTCGCAGCCTGATGCGCACCCTGGACAACTGCAAGCGCATCAACGGTTCGGTCTGCCTGGATCCGGGCGGCGACTCCTGGCTCGACCTGGCCGAAGGCAACACCATCAAGGGCGCCCGGCAGAACGGCGCAGCCCTGGACCTGCAAAACTGGGCACCGGGCCAATCAGTGGAAGACCTGGGCCGGCGTCCGACCCTGGTGGATTCCAACATCGGCATGCGCGACGCGTTGCAGATTCGCTACCAGACCGGCAACAAACTGGTGCTCCACGATAACCAGAAAGTCGTCGGGATCCTGGGCGACAGCGAGCTGTACCACGCATTGCTCGGCAAGAACCTGGGCTGAGCCCACGCACAAAAACGCCGCGAGATGATCGCGGCGTTTTTGTTTGTGCACTGCTGACTGCTGACTGCTGACAAGCTTGACCTGGAATGCAAACAACTGTGGCGAGGGGATTTATCCCCGCTGGGCTGCGCAGCAGCCCCAAAAACTGCGAACTCATTCCACCTGACACACCGAGACATCTGGCTATGGGGCTGCTTCGCAGCCCAACGGGGATAAATCCCCTCGCCACAACAGTATTCCAGCTATCAATCGGCGTCAGGCCTTCACACCGACCGACGAGTGTTATAAAGACATCCCGAAAAAGTCCTCGCCCCGCGCGCGGCGGTTTCCCATGTGCCTTCAGGCGCCATTTACACATGGAATCCCGACAAGCAGCGACGACTTGTCATAGAACTTTGTTTTTGTTGATTGAACGTTCAATCAAAACAAAATAGACTGGCCCTCGCCAGGACGGACTGCACTCGTCCGCCTGCAGGCCTAAGGAGATGTGCTAGATGCCCAAGGTCGGTATGCAACCCATCCGCCGCCAACAATTGATCGAAGCCACATTGCAAGCGGTCGATCAGGTCGGAATGGGGGACGCCAGCATTGCGCTGATCGCCCGTTTGGCCGGTGTCTCCAACGGCATCATCAGTCACTACTTTCAGGACAAGAACGGCCTGATCGCGGCCACGGCCCAGTACCTGATGACTGTCCTGAGCGAAAACGTCACCGCACGTCGCCAGGCACTGGAGGACACCAGCCCGCGGGCGCACTTGAAGGTGATCATCGAAGGCAACTTCGATGCCAGCCAGGTCAATGGCCCGGCAATGAAAACCTGGCTGGCCTTCTGGGCCACCAGCATGCACCACCCGTCTTTGCACAGGTTGCAGCGGATCAACGATCACCGCCTGTATTCCAACCTGTGTTGCCAGTTTCGCCGCCTGTTGCCCGTTGATCAGGCACGCAGCGCGGCACGGGGCCTGGCCGCGCTGATTGACGGTTTGTGGCTGCGCGGAGCGCTGTCGGGAGACGCGTTCGATACCGCCCAGGCGCACCAGATCGCTTACGAATACATGGATTTCCAACTGGCCAAGGCAGGGGCGCCAGAGCACACAGAACCGCTCGACTCCTGAACCCCCACCGCAGCGCGTAGTCAGCTATAAACGACACGCTCGGTGGCCAGCCAACCACTCATGCACTTGCGAGGACTTTATGGCCCGTTTCGAACTGCAAAAACTCTACATCGATGGCGCGTACAGCGATGCCAGCGGCGACGCCACTTTCGAAGCCATCAACCCGGCCAACGGTGAAGTACTCGCCCTGGTGCAGCGCGCAACGTTCGAGGACGTCGAGCGCGCCGTGGTGAGCGCCGAAAAGGGCCAGAAAGTCTGGGCCGCCATGACCGCCATGCAGCGTTCGCGCATCCTGCGCCGCGCCGTGGACATCCTGCGCGAGCGCAACGATGAACTGGCCGCCCTGGAAACCCTGGACACCGGCAAGGCCTACTCCGAAACCCGTTACGTCGACATCGTCACCGGCGCCGACGTGCTGGAATACTACGCCGGCCTGGTGCCTGCCATCGAAGGCGAGCAGGTTCCGCTGCGCACCACCTCATTCGTCTACACCCGTCGCGAGCCCCTGGGCGTGGTGGCCGGTATCGGCGCGTGGAACTACCCGATCCAGATCGCCCTGTGGAAATCCGCCCCGGCCCTGGCGGCTGGCAACGCGATGATCTTCAAACCGAGCGAAGTCACCTCGCTGACCACCCTGAAACTGGCCGAGATCTACACCGAAGCCGGCGTTCCAGCGGGTGTGTTCAACGTATTGACCGGTAGCGGTCGTGAAGTCGGCACTTGGCTGACCGAGCACCCGCGCATCGAGAAAATCTCCTTCACCGGCGGCACCGACACCGGCAAGAAAGTCATGGCCAGTGCCTCGAGTTCTTCGCTCAAGGACGTGACCATGGAGCTGGGCGGCAAGTCGCCGCTGATCATCTTCGACGACGCCGACCTGGATCGCGCCGCCGACACCGCGATGATGGCCAACTTCTACAGCTCCGGCCAGGTCTGCACCAACGGCACCCGCGTGTTCGTACCGAGCCACCTCAAGGCCGCCTTCGAAGCCAAGATCGCCGAGCGTGTGGCACGCATCCGCGTTGGCAACCCGGAGGATGAAAACACCAATTTCGGCCCGCTGGTGAGCTTCGCCCACATGGAAAGCGTGCTGGGCTACATCGAGAAAGGCAAAGCCGAAGGCGCGCGCCTGCTGTGCGGCGGCGGTCGCCTCACTGAAGGCGAATTCGCCAAGGGCGCGTTCGTCGCTCCGACCGTGTTCACCGATTGCACCGATGAGATGACCATCGTGCGTGAAGAAATCTTCGGCCCGGTGATGAGCATCCTCACCTATGACACCGAAGAAGAAGTGATCCGCCGCGCCAACGACACCGACTTCGGCCTGGCCGCCGGCGTCGTGACCCGCGACCTGAACCGCGCCCACCGCGTGATCCACCAGCTCGAAGCCGGTATCTGCTGGATCAACGCCTGGGGCGAATCGGCGGCTGAAATGCCGGTGGGCGGCTACAAGCAATCGGGCGTGGGCCGTGAGAACGGCATCAGTTCGCTGAACAACTTCACGCGAATCAAGTCGGTACAGGTCGAACTGGGCGATTACGCGTCGGTGTTCTGATTGGACATGAGGCCTTGAGTGAACGCTGTTGTGGCGAGGGGATTTATCCCCGCTGGGCCGCGAAGCGGCCCCAAAAGCTGCGAACTCATTCTGCCTGATACACCGAGATACCAGGTTCCGGGGCTGCTTCGCAGCCCAGCGGGGATAAATCCCCTCGCCACAAAGGCAACCGCGACCTGAACCCAATTCAAAAAGAGGGTGCATTTCATGTCCCAAGAATTCGATTACATCATCATCGGTGCCGGCTCGGCCGGTAACACCCTGGCCACCCGCCTGACCGAAGACGAGGGCGTCACCGTCCTGCTGCTCGAAGCCGGCGGCCCGGACTATCGCCTGGACTTCCGCACGCAAATGCCTGCCGCCCTGGCATTCCCGCTGCAAGGCCGGCGCTACAACTGGGCCTACGAGACCGACCCGGAGCCGCACATGAACGGCCGCCGCATGGAATGCGGTCGCGGCAAGGGCCTGGGCGGTTCTTCGCTGATCAACGGCATGTGCTACATCCGCGGCAACGCCCTGGACTATGACAACTGGGCAAAACTGCCTGGCCTCGAGGACTGGACGTACCTGGACTGCCTGCCCTACTTCAGAAAAGCCGAGACCCGGGACATCGGCCCGAACGACTACCACGGCGGCGACGGCCCGGTCAGCGTGACCACGCCCAAGGCCGGCAACAACCCGTTGTTCCACGCCATGGTCGAAGCCGGCGTGCAGGCTGGTTACCCGCGTACCGAAGACCTCAACGGCTACCAGCAGGAAGGTTTCGGCCCGATGGACCGTACCGTCACGCCCAACGGCCGTCGGGCCAGCACCGCCCGCGGTTACCTGGATGTCGCCAAGAAGCGCTCGACCCTGACCATCGTCACCCACGCCCTGACCGACAAGATCATCTTCGAAGGCAAACGCGCGGTCGGCGTGCGTTACCTGGTGGGCGCGGCTGAAGAACGTGTCGAAGCCCGGGCACGCAAGGAAGTGCTGTTGTGCTCCGGCGCCATCGCCTCGCCACAGATCTTGCAACGCTCCGGCGTCGGCCCGGCCCAATTGCTGGAAAGCCTCGACATCCCGGTGGTCCATGACCTGCCGGGGGTCGGTGAGAACCTGCAGGATCACTTGGAGCTGTACCTGCAATACGCCTGCACCCAACCGGTCTCGCTGTACCCCTCGCTGCTCTGGTACAACCAGCCGGCCATCGGTGCCGAATGGCTGTTCAACGGCACCGGTATCGGTGCCAGCAACCAATTCGAGGCCGGCGGTTTCATCCGCACCCGCCCGGATTTCGATTGGCCGAACATCCAATACCACTTCCTGCCGGTGGCGATTAACTACAACGGCAGCAACGGCGTGAAGGAACACGGTTTCCAGGCGCACATGGGCTCCATGCGCTCGCCAAGCCGCGGCCGGATCCAGGCCAAGTCCAAGGACCCGCGCCAACACCCGAGCATCCTGTTCAACTACATGGCGACCGAGCAGGACTGGCAGGAATTTCGCGACGGCATCCGCCTGACCCGCGAGATCATGCAGCAACCGGCACTCGACCCGTTCCGGGGTCGCGAGATCAGCCCGGGCATCGAGGTGCAGACGGACGCGCAACTGGACCAGTTCATCCGCGAACACGCCGAAACCGCGTTCCACCCGTCCTGCTCGTGCAAGATGGGCACCGACGACATGGCCGTGGTGGACGGCGAAGGCCGCGTGCATGGCATGCAAGGGCTACGCGTGGTGGATGCCTCGATCATGCCGATCATCACCACCGGCAACCTGAACGCGCCGACGATCATGATCGCCGAGAAAATCGCCGACAAGATCCGCGGCCGCAAGCCCCTGCCACGCAGCACCGCCCCGTACTACGTGGCCGGCGACGCGCCGGTGCGCGGCAAGCCACTGCGGGAAGTTGGGCCAATGGCTCAGTAAGACTCAGGACCGCCATCGCGAGCAAGCTCGCTCCCACAAAGGGCACGGTGGCTGGCACAGATCTTGTGCTCGCCGAAAGGCCCATGTGGGAGCGAGCTTGCTCGCGATGGCGGTGGATTGGCTTGCATCAATGTCGGATGTACCGCCGTCTTCGCGGGCAAGCCCGCTCCCACAAAGGCACGACGGCCAGCCACGGATTCCGTGGTCGCCGAAGATCCAGTGTGGGAGCGGGCTTGCTCGCGAAAGCGTCCGCCCTGACAACCTCAGTATCCCCTTCTACCTTGATCCCACCCCCACCCCAGGCCTAATCTAGAGCCGCCGCGTCAATGCGCCGCACCTCGCTGCATCGCCACTCCAGACAAGGAGGTTTCATGTTCGACTTCCACCCCCGGCTCAAGGAGCGTTTTGCTGCCTTGCGCACGGGCGCTGAATTCTTTTCCCTGCGTTACGTGCGCGAATCCGGCCAGCATTTGTCGGTGCGCAAGAACGTCGCCGAACCGCCCAGCCTGAACCGTGATGAAGGTGCGATGCTCACCGCGCGAGTCAACGGTGTCGAGGCATATGCCGCCACCAACGACCTGTCCCAGGCCGGCCTGCAAGCGGCACTGGAACGCGCCGAGCAGCATGCTCGCCAGCTCAAGCCCCATGCCTTGCTCGATCTGCGCGAACAAGCCGTGTCCAGTGACCGCGCCGACTACTTCTCGCCACATTTCGACCAGGCCTTCCCGCCCCTGAGCGACTGCTACCAATTGCTCGGCGACGAATCGGCTGCGGTGCCCCAGGACGAGCGCCTGGTGAACTGGCAGGCCAGCATCGGGCTGACCCAGGTCGAGCAGATCTACCTCAACAGTGCCGGCGCTGAACTGCGCCAGGCCCAACGCTTCATCTACCCAGCCCTGGAAGTCACCGCCTTCGACGGAAACGACAGCCAGACCCGTACCCTGGGCCGGGAGAACTTCGGCCAGCAAGGCGGCTTCGATGTGATCAGCCGCTGCGGCCTGATCGGTGCCGGGCCGAAAATCGCCGACCAGGCCCTGCAGTTGCTGATGGCGCCGAACACGCCACAAGGCCCCCGAGACCTGCTGCTGATGCCCGACCAGATGATGCTGCAGATCCACGAGTCCATCGGCCATCCGCTGGAACTGGACCGCATCCTGGGGGACGAACGCAATTACGCCGGCACCAGCTTCGTCAAGGCCAGCGATTTCGGCCACCTGCAATATGGCTCTGGCCTGTTGAACGTGACCTTCGACCCGAACATTCCCGAAGAACTGGCCAGCTACAGCCACGACGACGACGGCAGCGCCGCCAGCAAACAGTTTCTGATTCGCGAAGGCCTGTTGCTGCGTCCACTGGGCGGCGCGCTGTCACAGTTCCGCGCCGGCCTCGACGGTGTCGCCAACAGCCGCGCCTGCGGCTGGAATCGGCCACCCATCGACCGCATGGCGAACCTGAACATCGAACCCGGCGACCAGTCCCTGGCGCAACTGATCCAGGGCACCGAACATGGCGTGCTGATGCGCACCAATCGTTCCTGGTCCATCGACGACGCCCGCAACAAATTCCAGTTCGGCTGCGAGTGGGGCCAGTTGATCGAGAACGGCGAGCTCAAGGGCGTGGTGAAGAACCCCAACTACCGGGGCATTTCCGCGCAATTCTGGAAGAGCCTGCGCGCAGTGGGCGATGCCAGCACCCTCCAGGTCCTGGGCACGCCGAACTGTGGCAAGGGCGAACCGAACCAGGTCATCCGCGTCGGCCATGCGTCGCCCGCCTGTGTGTTCAGCAACATTGATGTATTTGGGGGAGATGCCTGATGAGTACCGTCAATAGTCAGGCCGGGGCGTTCAAGGCGTTGGTCGACTGGCTGCATGATGCGTTGCATGAACCTGAACAGTTCACCCTCGGCTACGCCGCCGAGTCTTCGGCCTTCGTCCGTTTCAACCATGGCAAGGTCCGCCAGGCCGGCCAGGTGCAGCAAGCCAATGTCAGTTTCAAACTGATCGACGACGGGCGCCACGCCGATTTGCAGATCACCTTGTCCGGCGACCTCGAGACGGACCTGCAACGCCTGGCCGAAGGCCTGCAACAACTGCGCGAAACCTTGCCGCTGCTGCCCGCCGATCCCTACTTGCTGCTCAATCCCGCCCCCTGGCAAAGCAACAATGTGCAGGACCATCCATTGCCCGAGACGGAACAGGCCGTTACCGAAATCACCCGCGCCGCCGAAGGCCTGGACCTGGTGGGGTTCTATGCCGCCGGGCCCATCAGCCGTGGTTTCGCCAGTTCTTCGGGGGCGTTCGGCTGGCATCAGGCCAACAGCTTCAACTTCGACTTCAGCCTGTTCCATGACAATGGCCAGGCGGTGAAAGCCAGCTACGCCGGGCATGAATGGAGCAGTGACGGATTTGCCCGGCGCTTCGAACAGGCCCGCGAGCAACTGGAGTTTCTCGGCCGCCCGCTACGCACGTTACCGCCCGGCGAATATCGCGCCTACCTGGCGCCGGCCGCTCTGGAAGAGATCATGGGCATGCTCAGTTGGGGCGGGTTCTCGGCCCGTGCAATCGCCAGCAAGCAAAGCCCGCTGCAGAAGTTCTACGCTGGCGAAGCCCACTTCAGCCCCAACGTGTGGCTGGCGGAGCAGGTCAGCGGTTCCTTGAGCCCGGCGTTTTCCGACGAAGGTTATCCCCGCGATGACCTGGGGTTGATCGCCAAGGGCACGGCCAATGCGCGACTGGTCAACTCCCGCAGCGCCGCTGAATATGACCTCGCGGCCAATGGCGCCAGCAGCTACGAATACCCTACGGCGCTGGACATGCGGGGCGGACAACTGGAGCAAAAACACATCCTCGAAGCACTCGGCACCGGGCTGTACATCAGCAACCTCTGGTACCTGAACTACTCGGACCAACCGGCGGCGCGCCTGACCGGCATGACCCGCTTCGCCACGTTCTGGGTCGAGAACGGCCAGATCGTCGCGCCGGTCAGCACCATGCGTTTCGACGACAGCGTCTACAGCCTGCTCGGCTCACAACTGGAAAGCCTGACCCAAGAGCGGGAACTTCTGCTCTCGGCCAGCACCTACAGCCAGCGAGCAACGGCCTCGATGCTATTACCGGGGGCGCTGGTCAAGCGATTGACCTTGACGCTGTAACCAACCAAACACAGGACCTGTGGCGAGGGGATTTATCCCCGCTGGGTTGCGAAGCGACCCCCAAAGGGTAAATGCGTCCTGCCTGACTCACCGAGGCGACAGTTCTGGGGCTGCTTCGCAGCCCAGCGGGGAGAAATCCCCTCGCCACAACAGCGGCACCTGTTCCTGATCAACACGCCATACAAGAGGTCCCATGCCCAACCGCGCACCGCTCGACGCCGTCACCGCCCGCTGGCTCCCATGGGTCGTGGCGATCGCCTTCTTCATGCAGTCCCTGGACGGGACCATCCTCAACACCGCCCTGCCCGCCATGGCCAGCGACCTGGCGGAAAACCCCTTGCGCATGCAGGGCGTGATCATTGCCTACATGCTCACCGTGGCGCTGCTGATCCCGGCCTCGGGCTGGATCGCCGACCGCTTCGGCACCAAGAAGATCTTCTTCGGGGCGATCCTGCTGTTCAGCTTCGGCTCGCTGCTGTGCGCCCTGTCCAATTCGTTGAGCATGCTGATCGGCGCCCGGGTCATCCAGGGCCTGGGCGGTGCGCTGATGCTGCCGGTGGGCAGGCTGGTGGTGCTGCGGGCTTACCCGCGCTCGGAACTGGTGCGGATCATGGGCTTCATCACCATCCCCGGCCTGCTGGGCCCACTGATCGGGCCGACCATGGGCGGCTGGATGGTCGAGTACCTGACGTGGCACTGGATCTTCATCATCAACCTGCCGGTGGGCGTGATCGGTTGTTATGCCGTGTGGAAGTTCATCCCTGACCTGCGTGGCAGCGAGCGCACCCGGTTCGATGGGCTGGGGTTCCTGCTGTTCGGCGCGGCGATGGTGCTGATCACCATCGCCATGGAGGGCCTGGGCGAACTGCACCTGCCGCACCTGCGGGTGATGTTGCTGCTGTTCGGCGGCATGGCCTGCCTGGCGGCCTACTGGCTGCGGGCCGGGCATATCGAGAACGCGCTGTTCCCGCCGTCGCTGTTCAAGACCCGCACCTTCGCGGTGGGCATCCTCGGCAACCTGTTCGCGCGCCTGGGCAGCGGCGCCTTGCCGTTCCTGGTGCCGTTGCTGCTGCAAGTCGCCCTCGGCTATTCACCCTCCCAAGCCGGCATGAGCATGCTACCCCTGGCGGCGGCAGCCATGGTCGCCAAGTCCGTGGCCCGACCGTTGATCGAACGCCTGGGCTATCGCATCGTCCTGACCGGCAATACCGTGGCCCTGGGGGTGATGCTGGCGAGCATGGGCCTGGTCAGCGAACAGACGCCGTACTGGCTGCTGCTGGCGCAACTGGCGGTGCTGGGGGCGATCAACTCGCTGCAATTCACCGCGATGAACACGGTGACCCTGATCGACCTGGACGACGCCAGCGCCAGCAGCGGCAACAGCCTGTTGTCGGTGGTGGCGCAACTGTCCCTGAGCCTCGGCGTGGCCTGCGCCGGCGCCCTGCTCGGCGGCTTTACCGCCCAGGTGGGCAACGACGGAGTGGACACCGTGCTCGGCGCGTTCCAGCTGACATTCGTGACGGTGGGGATCATGGCGATGCTGGCAGCGACGATTTTTTCCCAGTTGTCCAAGCAGGATGGACGGCGACAGAAACGTCCCGATGAGCATATCGAGCATTAAACCGAGCTTGAATGGCTTCGGTGAGCTTTTGTGGCGAGGGGATTTATCCCCGCTGGGCTGCGAAGCAGCCCCAAAAAGGTTGAATGCGATCAGCCTGGCTCACCGAGCTGACAGATTGGGAGCTGCTTCGCAGCCCAACGGGGATAAATCCCCTCGCCACGATAAGTCCCCTGCCACAAACAATCAGCACCGTTGTGATCGTCCTGAGAAAACCACGCTCGTCCAGAACTTTCGAAGAAAGTGGCACGAGGCTGCTACACTGCGCGACATTTTGTTTTGCAGGCCAGTCCCGTGACCACCATTGCCACCGCTTTTAATACTTTGCCGCTGTCCGCCGCCATGCTGGCTAACCTCGAATCACTCGGTTATGCCCAGATGACGCCGATCCAGGCGCAAAGCTTGCCGGTGATCCTCAAGGGCATGGACCTGATCGCCCAAGCCAAGACCGGCAGCGGCAAGACCGCCGCCTTCGGCATCGGCCTGCTGAACCCGATCAACCCACGTTTCTTCGGCTGCCAGGCACTGGTGATGTGCCCGACCCGCGAGCTGGCTGACCAGGTCGCCAAGGAAATCCGTCGCCTGGCCCGCGCCGAAGACAACATCAAGGTCCTGACCCTGTGCGGCGGCGTGTCCTTCGGCCCGCAGATCGCTTCCCTCGAACACGGCGCCCACATCATCGTCGGCACGCCAGGGCGTATCCAGCAGCACCTGCGCAAGGGTTCGCTGGTGCTCGATGGGCTCAATACGCTGATCCTCGACGAAGCCGACCGCATGCTCGACATGGGCTTCTACGACGCCATCGAAGACATCATCCAGCAGACCCCGGAACGCCGCCAGACGCTGCTGTTCTCCGCCACCTACCCGGTGGGCATCAAGCAACTGTCGTCCAAGTTCATGCGTAATCCGCAGCAAGTGAAGGCCGAGGCATTTCACTCCGACGCGCAGATCGAACAACGTTTCTACGAAATCTCCCCCGAGGAGCGCATGGACGCGGTGGTCAAGGTGTTGGCGCATTTCCGTCCGGCCTCCTGCGTGGCGTTCTGCTTCACCAAGCAGCAGGTCCAGGAAACCGTCGACCACCTGAGCGCCAAGGGCATTTCTGCCGTTGGCCTGCACGGCGACCTGGAACAGCGCGACCGCGACCAGGTGCTGGCGATGTTCGCCAACCGCAGCACCTCGGTGCTGGTGGCGACTGACGTGGCGGCCCGCGGCCTGGACATCGATGCCCTGGACATGGTGATCAACGTCGAACTGGCCCGGGACTCGGAAATTCACATCCACCGTGTCGGCCGCACCGGTCGCGCCGGTGAAAAAGGCATCGCCATCAGCCTGGTGGCGCCGTCCGAAGCCCACCGCGCCCAGGCCATCGAGCAACTGCAGAAATCGCCCCTGAGCTGGGACCAGTTGGACAACCTCAAGCCCCAGGGCGGCGGCCCGCTGCTGCCGGCCATGAGCACCCTGTGCATCGGCGCCGGGCGTAAAGACAAGGTCCGCCCCGGCGACATCCTCGGCGCCTTGACCGGCGAAGCCGGCATTCCCGGCGCCCAGGTCGGCAAGATCGCGATCTTCGATTTCCAGGCCTATGTGGCCGTGGAGCGCGGCATCGCCAAACAGGCGCTGCAACGCCTGAACGATGGCAAGATCAAGGGCCGCTCGTTGCGGGTGCGGATCCTCTGACGATGATCGTTCCCACGCTCTGCGTGGGAATGCCGCCCGGGACGCTCTGCGTCCCTTTCTGTCAAGCGTGACGCAGAGCGTCACAGGATGCATTCCCACGCAGAGCGTGGGAACGATCGTAAGAAAGCTGAGAGGACACCGCTTTGCGCTCTACCGAAGTCGTGATCATTGGCGCTGGCGCCGCAGGGTTGATGTGTGCGCTGACCGCGGCCGCGCGCGGGCGGCAGGTGATGCTGCTGGACCACGCCAACAAGGCCGGCAAGAAAATCCTCATGTCGGGCGGTGGACGCTGCAATTTCACCAACATGTACACCGAGCCGGGCAACTTCCTGTCGCAGAACCCGCACTTCTGCAAGTCGGCCCTGGCCCGCTACACCCAGTGGGATTTCATCGCGTTGGTGGCCAAGCACGGCGTGCCCTATCACGAGAAAAAACTCGGCCAGTTGTTCTGCGATAACAAGTCCAGTGACATCCTCGGCCTGCTGCTGGATGAATGCGACCAGGCCGGCGTCAACCTGCACCTCGACACGTCGATCACCCAGATCGAAAAAACCGACGGCGGCTATCTGCTGCAAACCACCCTCGGCGCCCTCACCTGCCAATCCCTGGTGATCGCCACGGGCGGGCTGTCGATCCCGACCCTGGGGGCGACCGGCTTCGGTTATCAGGTGGCGAAACAGTTTGGCCATGCGCTGCTGCCGACCCGCGCCGGGCTGGTGCCGTTCACCATCACCGATCAGCTCAAGGCACTGTGCACCGAGCTGTCGGGCACCTCGGTGGATTGCCTGGTGAGCTGCAACGACCAGAGTTTTCGCGAGAACATCCTGTTCACCCATCGCGGCCTGAGCGGTCCGGCGATCCTGCAGATTTCCTCGTTCTGGGAACCAGGGGACACGGTGCAGATCAACCTGCTGCCCGACCACGACGTGCCGCAATGGCTGCAACAACAGCAGGCCGAACGCCCCAACAGCGAACTCAAGACCCTGTTGGGCGAGCTGTTCACCAAGAAGATGGCCAACCTGCTGGCCGACACCTGGTTCGTCTCCAAACCCATGAAGCAGTACACCCACGGGGAGTTGGCGGACATTGCCGAGAAACTGGCGAGCTGGAACGTCGTCCCCGCCGGCACCGAAGGCTACCGCACCGCCGAAGTCACCCTGGGCGGCGTCGACACCCGGGAGGTTTCGTCCAAGACCATGGAATCGTTGAAAAGCCCTGGCCTGTATTTCATCGGCGAAGTGCTGGACGTCACCGGGCACCTGGGCGGGTTCAACTTCCAATGGGCGTGGGCTTCGGGGTATGCGGCGGCGCAGTACGTCTGATCCGGCATGATTTGAATGTGAGCAGTAACCCTGTGTGCGAGCTTGCTCGCGATAGGGCTGGTTCAGTCAACATCAATGTGACAGGACTGCCGCCATCGCGAGCAAGCTCGCTCCCACAGGGACTGGTGGCGGCTCCCGGAACACTTTTTGCTGTCAGATGTGATCGCCGCCATTGCGTCGGCGTCATTACTGCCTCAATTTAGCGTCATTGCCCGTCAGGCCCGTGCACTTCATGTCATCGAACTCGTTTAGCCAGTCTTTGCGTCGCCTTTGGGCGTTGGATAAGTTCAGTTATAGCGTGCGAGTCTTCATCGCCCTGACCGGCAGCATGGGGCTGTGCTGGTATCTCGACGAGATGGCGCTGCTGATTCCCCTCTTCCTGGGCATCATCGCCAGTGCCCTGGCCGAAACCGACGACAGTTGGCAGGGCCGCCTCAACGCCCTGGCCGTAACCCTGGTGTGTTTCACCGTCGCGGCGTTGTCGGTGGAGTTGTTGTTCCCATATCCCGTGCTGTTCATCATCGCCCTGGCCCTGGCGAGCTTCGGCCTGACCATGCTCGGAGCCCTGGGTGAACGCTATGGCGCGATTGCCTCGGCCACCCTGATTCTTTCGGTCTACACCATGATCGGTGTGGACCAGCGCGGCGGCGCGGTCACCGATTTCTGGCATGAGCCGCTGCTGCTGGTGGCGGGCGCCACGTGGTACGGCCTGCTCTCGGTGCTGTGGCAAGCGCTGTTTTCCAACCAACCGGTGCAGCAAAGCCTGGCGCGGCTGTTCCGCGAGTTGGGACGCTACCTCAAACTCAAATCGTCGCTCCTGGAGCCGATCCGCCAACTCGACATCGAAGCCCGCCGCCTGGAACTGGCCCAGCAGAATGGCCGGGTGGTCGCCGCACTCAACAGCGCGAAGGAAATCATCCTGCACCGCGTGGGCAACGGCCGGCCGGGCTCGAAGGTCAGCCGCTACCTGAAACTGTACTTCCTGGCCCAGGACATCCACGAACGCGCCAGCTCTTCCCACTACCCCTACAACGCCCTGGCCGAAGCGTTCTTCCACAGCGACGTGCTGTTCCGCTGCCAGCGCCTGCTGCGCCAGCAAGGCAAGGCCTGCCAGGCGCTGGCCGAGTCGATCCAACTGCGCCAGCCGTTCGTCTACGACGACACCTTCGCCGAGGCCCTCAACGACCTGCACGCGTCCCTTGAGCACCTGCGCATCCAGAGCAACCCGGCCTGGCGTGGCTTGCTGCGTTCGTTACGGGCGCTGGCGGCGAACCTGGGCACCCTGGACCGCCTGCTCAGCGACGCGAGCAACCCCGACGCCCTGGCCGACGCCACCGACAGCAGCCTGCTGGACCGCTCGCCGCGCAGCCTCAAGGATGTCTGGCTGCGCTTGCGCACCCAACTCACACCCACCTCGCTGCTGTTCCGCCATGCCCTGCGCCTGCCCCTCGCCCTGAGCGTGGGCTACGCCGTGGTGCACATGATCCACCCGTCCCAGGGCTATTGGATCATCCTGACCACGCTGTTCGTGTGCCAACCCAACTACGGCGCGACCCGGCGCAAGCTCGGCCAGCGGATCATCGGCACCGCCATCGGCCTGACGGTGGCCTGGGCGTTGTTCGACCTGTTTCCCAATCCGCTGGTGCAGTCGTGCTTCGCCATTGCCGCCGGGGTGGTGTTCTTTACCAACCGCACCACCCGCTACACCCTGGCAACGGCGGGGATCACCATCATGGTGCTGTTCTGCTTCAATCAGGTGGGCGACGGCTATGGCCTGCTGCTGCCACGGCTGTTCGATACCTTGCTCGGCAGCCTGATCGCCGGGCTGGCGGTGTTCCTGTTCCTGCCCGACTGGCAAGGTCGGCGGCTGAACAAAGTGCTAGCCAACACGCTGACCTGCAACAGCATTTACCTGCGCCAGATCATGCAGCAATACGCCGCTGGCAAAAGTGACGACCTGGCCTACCGCCTGGCCCGACGCAACGCCCACAACGCCGATGCCGCGCTGTCCACCACGCTGGCCAACATGCTGATGGAGCCGGGGCACTTCCGCAAGGAAGCCGATGTGGGGTTCCGCTTCCTGGTGCTGTCCCACACCCTGCTCAGTTACTTGTCCGGCCTGGGCGCCCACCGGGGCACCGAACTGCCGACCGAAGTGCGCGAACAGTTGATCGACGGTGCAGGGGTGAAACTGGCAGCGAGCATCGACGAAATCGCCCAGGGCCTGGCGAGCAAACAGCCGATCGCGATCCAGAGCGACGAAGAGGAAGCCCTGGCCAGCGAGCTTGAGCAGATGCCCGATGAAATCGACGAAGGACAGCGCCTGGTGCAGACGCAACTGGGGTTGATCTGTCGACAGTTGGGGCCGTTGCGCACGCTGGCGGCGCATTTGATCAAAGACACTGGCGAGGCTTGAGGGGTGTGGTGTCCAAGCGGGCCTCATCGCGAGCAAGCTCGCTCCCACATTAGGAATGCCTCCCCCTGTGGATGGACGACATACCCCTGTGGGAGCGAGCTTGCTCGCGATGGGGCCAGCCCAGACACCTTACATCCCATGCGCCTTCAATAACCGCTCATAACTCCCATCCGCCTTCATCGCCGCGATCTCCCGATCGAATCCGGCCACGATCTGCTCATGCTCCGGGTTCTTCAGGCTGACCAGGATGTGCAGGCTGTTTTCGCTCAAGGGTTTGGGCAGGAACTCCACGGCGCTGCGCACCTTGGGCGATTCGCGGGCCAGGTAATAGCGGGCGACGAACTCATCTTCCAGGGTCAACTTCACGCGGTCGGCAGCCAGCATGCGCACCGCCATGGCGAAGTTATGCACCGGGATTTTCTGCATCTGCGGGTCTTCATCGAAATCCTTGGAATAGGCATAACCGCGCACGACAGCGATGGGATAGGCACGCAGCTGTTGCAGGCTGTCGAACTGGATCGCCTCGTCCTTGCGCTTGATGAAGCGCACGCGGTTGATCAGGTATTCGGCCGAGAACCGGCCGATATGGGTGCGCTCCTCGCTGTACCAGGCGTTGATCAGCACGTCATAGCGGCCCTCGCCGATGCCCAGCATCGCTCGGGCCCAGGGCACCTGTTCGAAGTCCGTGGCGTAGCCGGCCCGCGCCAGGGCGGTACTGACGATATCGGTCGCCAGGCCGCCATTGATCAAGGTGGAGTCGGTAAAGGGCGGCCAGGCATCGGCGACCAGGCGCAACTTCTGCGCGCAAGCCTCGTAGCTCAGCAACAGCAACCCGATCAATGCAAGAGCTCGATGCAATCGCGGCATGCCAAACGTCCTTGACGGGTTCAAAGCCCGGTTTTCTTTTTAGCCGAAACTCAACAGGCATCCTCAGACACCCGGTCCTAACATTAGCTCATTGAAACCGCTGCGCAGGGCTGTCACGAAGATTACACAAAGACGACAGCACCGCGACAAAGGAATGATGGCATTTTGGTCTTTGTCACAGATTTTCCGGTCGCGCGAGCAAGAGACTTCCGAGCCAACCACGCTTAATATCGGCAGCAGGTTCTTCAGGAAATTCAAAAAATGGAAATCGAGTGGGTCTGCAAACATCACAGTGACCTGAGCAAGGAACAGCTGTATGCCATCCTCAAACTGCGCTCCGACGTGTTCGTCGTCGAGCAGAACTGCGCCTACCCGGATGTCGACGGGCTGGACCTGGAGGGCGACACCTGCCACCTGATGGCCTGGCACGACAACCACCTGGTGGCCTACCTGCGCTTGCTCGACCCGCACTCGCAGAACAGCGACGTAGTGATCGGACGCGTGATCATCGCCCCCCAGGCCCGCGGGCAGGGGCTGGGTCACACACTGATGGAGCAAGGCCTCAAGCAGGCCGAGAAACATTGGCCCGGAACGTCAATCTCATTGTCGGCCCAGGCGCATTTGCAGGGGTATTACGGGCGGTACGGGTTTGAAGCGGTGGGTGTGGAATACCTGGAGGATGGGATTCCACACATTGGCATGCATCGGCCGTAGGATCTGCCGAAGGCTGCGATCTTTTGATCTTGATCTTTCGCTCAGGACTCAATTGTCTGGGGCAAGATCGCAGCCTCGCTTCGCTCGACAGCTCCTACGCAGCGCCTACGGGTATTCCAACACTGCTTTGATCCGCGGCAGATTCGCCTCGATCCACCCCCGGTCAATTGCCCCCCAGTCGCGAATCCGATAGCGCCCGGCGTGGTTGCGAGCGCCCTCCTCTTGTTCGAACTCACACACGATATCCAGGTCAGCCAGGGCCGCGACCGTGTCCTGGGCGGTGCGGCGCGGCATGCCGGTGACTTCAGTGAGCGCCGGGACGTTGCTGGCCAGGCCGCTGTCGATCAGGTAAGCCACGTACAGGCGACGGTAGAAACTGGTCTTGGTCTTGCTCACGTCCATCCGGTCAGTCCTTGTGAGATTGCAGGTCACGCCAGGTCAGGTACACCCGCAGGTCGAATTCCAGTTGGTGATAACCCGGCAGCATGTGTTCGCAGAGTTGGTAGAAGGCCTTGTTGTGGTCCGACTCCTTGAAGTGGGCCAACTCGTGCACCACGATCATCTTCAGGAACTCGGGCGCCGCGTCCTTGAACAGCGCCGCGATGCGGATTTCCTTCTTGGCCTTGAGCTTGCCGCCCTGCACCCGCGACACCGCGGTGTGCAGGCCAAGGGCTCGGTGGGTCAGGTCCAGGCGACTGTCGAACAACACTTTGTCGATGGCCGGCGCGTTACGCAGGTATTGCTGCTTGAGGTCCAGCGCATAGCCGTACAGGGCCTTGTCGCTCTGGATCGGATGCCGGCCCGGGTAGCGCTGTTGCAGGTAATCGCCCAGGCGATCCTGGGCGATCAATTGCTGCACTTGGGCTTGCAAGGCGGCGGGGTAGGCCTGGAGGTATTTGAGCGCGGTCATCGGCAGGCAACACAGTCACAAGAGGCCGCCAGTGTAGCGAATTCAGGCCTGCACCGCGCTCCAGTCGAAGGGCGTGGCGAAGACATCGGTGTCTTCGGCCATCAACGGACGCGCCACCAGGAACCCCTGCACGAACTCACAGCCGTGGGCATGCAGCCACAGATACTGCTCGCGGGTCTCCACCCCTTCGGCGATGACCCGCAAGCCCAACTGCGTACACAGGTCGATGACCGAGGCGGCCAGCGCGGCGTCCCGGGGCGACCCTGGCAGACGGGCGATCAAGTGTCGATCCAGCTTGAGAGTATCGAGTTCAAGGTCGCGCAGATGCGTCAGCGAACACGGGCCCGACCCGAAGTCATCCAACGCCACGCGCACCCCGAGCTGACGCAGCAACCGCAATTGCTTTTGGGTTTCATCGGGATTGCGCATCAGCGCATCCTCGGTCACCTCGACCTCCAACTGCCGAGGCTTCAAGGCGTGGCGCTCCAGCACCTGGCGCAACTCGGTCACCAGGTTCGGCATGCCGAACTGAGTGCTGCTCAGGCTTACCCCCAACACCAGGTCGTCAGCGAACAAACGCTCCCAGACTTTGCGCTGGGCCGCGCTGCGATGATAAATCCAACTGCCCAGCCGACTGATCAATCGCGCCTCTTCCAGCAACGGCAGGAACAGGCCCGGCGGCACATCGCCGACACTCGGATGCTGCCAGCGCAACAGCGCCTCGAACCCACGGATCCGCCCGTCGACGATGCTCACCTGCGGCTGGTAGACCATATTGAAGTCGCGGTTTTCGATGGCCGAGCGCACGCTCTCTTCCAGCATCAGCCGTGAACGGGCTCGACCGTTCATTTCATGGTCGTAGAAACGGTATTGCTGGCGACCGGCACGCTTGGCTTCGTACATGGCGATGTCGGAGGCCCGCAGCAAGCCATCGAGGTTGGCGCCACAGTCCGGGTACGTCGCGATGCCGATGCTGGCGCCGAGCGCCACGTCCATGCCTTCGATCTGCTGGCAGATCGCGACACGCTCGATGAGTTTCTCCGCAATCTTGGCCGCCTGTTCGGGAAACTCCAGGTCCAGCAGGGCCGTGAACTCGTCACCGCCCAGCCGCGCCAGGATATCGAAGGGGCGCAGGCACGCCTTCAACTGCTCCGACACCCAGCGCAAGACCCGGTCTCCGGCGTCGTGCCCCAGCGAGTCATTGACCCGCTTGAAGCCATCGAGGTCCAGGTACAGCAGCACCCAATTGCTTTCCAGCCGCTCGCTGCGCATCAACAGGTTTTCCGCGGTCTGGTAGAAGCCCCGGCGGTTGAGCAAGCCGGTCAGCGGGTCCGTGACGGCCTGGTATTCGAGCTGCTGGTGCAAGTGGCGAACCACGGACATGTCCTGCAGCGTCACCACCATCGCCTTCTGCTCCGAGGGCAGCGGCGCGCAGGACAAGGCCACCGACACCTGCTGGCCGGGTGCCGTGCGCAGCACCGCGTCATGCAACCGCCAGGTTTCACCACGCCGATAGGCATTATGGATATCGGAATCGGCCCATTCGGGAATATGGGGTTTCTGCAGGAAATCCAGGAACGGCATCCCCTGCAACTGGTCGGCGGTGGCATTGAGCAAACGGCAGGTCGACGGGTTGGCGAAGCGGATACACCCATTCTCATCCACCACGAGGATGCCTTCGGCGGCGTTGTCCAGCACCGAGGCATTGAAGGCCCTGGCCGCCTCGAGATCCTGGCTCAGGCGCTGCAAGGCCCGGCGATTGCGTTGGTGCTCGAGCAATGCCTGGACCTTGGGCTTGAGGATTTGCGGATCGAAGGGCTTGAACAGGTAATCCACGGCGCCACTGGCGTAGCCCTTGATGACCGCGTCCTGGGATTGCTCGTTGGCGGTCAGGAAAATGATCGGCGTGAGTCGCGTGCGCTGGCTGCCACGCATCAGGCGCGCCACTTCGAAACCGTCCATGTCGGGCATCTGCACATCCAGCAGCACCAGGTCGATGTCGTGTTCGAGCAGCAGGGTAAGCGCCTCGACCCCCGAGGACGCGGTCATCACCTGCCAATCCTGCCGCTGCAACAAGGCCCTCATGCTGAGCAGGTTTTCAGGGTAATCATCAACAATCAAAAGGACAGAGCTGTCTTCGCCGGGCGTTGGTTGCGCGCATTCCATGCTGCTTCTCTTATCGGGCGCCACGTCCGTTTTTACGTAGCAAAGCGGACAAATACTGTCCCCTCACTCTAGACCGGGATTTTGAAAAGCAGTAGGTGTCATCAAGCCATCACCCAGACAAAGCTCGAAATAGCCGACTAACGGTCACCCACCTCGGGCACAAAAACTGCAAAGACACCAGCGACGAACAATTGACGTCAATCATCCGCCGGGCGGCTGTCGAAAAACACCCATCCTGCGTGATCAACACGCCCACAACGCGCGAGTTAGAGCCCGCGCCAGGGCTCCAACTTTTTTCGCTTCGTTACGTAGGATCCGGACATGATCGATCTCGCCACCTGGAACTTGAGCATCCCCGAGGGCAGCCCACCGGCAACCATTTCAACCCCGCTACTGGTACAGGGGTTCAAGGACCAATACTTCAACTCCGAAACCGGGACCCTGTTCTTCTGGGCACCGGTGACCGGCGCCAAGACGGAAAACGCGATCTACCCGCGCAGCGAACTGCGGGAGACCTACAGCAACGGTACATTGCGCAACTGGCTGTATTCGGCGGCGGACAACAAACTGGCCGCGACCCTGACCGTCAGCCAGGTGCCCAGCAGCGGCAAGATCGTGATCGGCCAGATCCACGCCAAGGACAGCACCAGCCCCATGGTGAAGCTGGAGTACCAGTACAAGACCTACAGCTCCACCGGCAACATCGTCGCCAAGGTCCGCATACGCCCCGATGACGAATCGGGCCAGGTCATCACCATCGCCACGGGCATCAAGCTGAACCAGTCGTTCTCCTACCTGATTCACCTCAGCCCCGCCGGCGTCCTGACCATCAACGGCGCCGGGTACCAATGGAATACCAACATCAGCAACACCTGGAGCGACAAGCCGCTGTACTTCAAGGCCGGCGTATATGTGCAAGACAACACCGGCTACGTCACCGAAGGCGGGAAAGTGACCTTCAGCATGCTGGATATCGATCACAACCTGTGATTGCGCCCTCTAGTAGCGCCATAGCGGCAGGGAACGCTGCTTGGCTCGTGCGACAAAAACCCCCTATCCGCTGCTTGACGCCCTACAACAGGGCGCCATAGACAGATGCCATATCGCCATGTTCCCGAAAAATTCCTACTAGCCGACTAACGGTCGTCTATCTCGGGCACCAAACCGGCAAACGCAACTCTGACGGACTGTTGACGCCAACCCTCTGCCGTACGAACGTGCCAAATACGCGTTCGCGCCCCCTTTTGGCCTCAGCAAAAGCGCGTCTTAGAGCCCTCCGGCTGTGGCGTAAATCATTTCTTCTTCTCAGAAAGGATCCGAACATGGTCGATCTTGCAACCTGGAACCTGAGCATCCCCGAAGGCAGCCCACCAAAAACCATCGAAACGCCTCGACTGGTGAATGGGTTCAAGGATAAGTACTTCAACTCAGAAGGCAGCACGGTGTACTTCTGGTCGCCTGTCACCGGCACCAAGACTGAAAACGCGATCTACCCGCGCAGTGAATTACGGGAAACCTACAAGGACGGCACCTTGCGCAACTGGGTCTACCCTGACGCCGACAATAAATTGAGCGCGACCCTGGTGGTCAACCAGGTGCCCAGCAGTGGCAAGATCGTGATCGGGCAGATTCATGCCAAGGACAGCAGCAAACCCATGGTGAAACTGGAGTACCAGTACAAGGATGACGGCAAGACTGGCGACATCGTTGCCAAGGTCCGCATGCGCCCCGATGACGATGAGGGTCGGGTTATCACCGTCGCGTCCGGCGTGAAGCTGGCTCAATCCTTCAGTTATCGGCTCCACCTTGATCGTACGGGTGACTTGGGTATTACTGCGGCGGGTCGTAGTTGGTACACCACCATCAGCTCCAAATGGAAGGTCAAGCCGTTGTACTTCAAGGCTGGTGTGTATGTGCAGGACAACAGTGGCTATACCAGCGAGGGTGGGAAGGTGACGTTCAGCAAGTTGGATATCGATCACAACACTTGATTGTGGGCTTTCGATAGAGAGATACCGTGTGTATATCCGTTGCTGCGGTAACGGCGGCTTACGGTTCCGCCCTTACGGCGGGTCACTTTTGAGAAGCGCAAAAGTAACCAAAACGCTTTATGCCCCACCACTCGGCACCTCGCCTAGGCTCGGTGTGCCCTCACTCCGGCATTGCTCCGTGGGCCCGCCGCGAAGGGCCATCCATGGCCCAGCGCGGCTATCCCGGCATCCATGCCGGGATGCCCACTCCACAATGCCTGCGTTCGGCCAGCGTGGTTAACGGGGCGCCGAGATCAACGTCCACCGCGAGGCGGCCTGCCAGCCGGCCTGGCTCTCACGGTCGTACTCCGATCCAATTGTGGGAGCGAGCTTGAACTGGCCTAATAATTCCG
>NZ_FMUZ01000085.1:0-2243 GCF_900101575.1 Pseudomonas sp. NFACC37-1
CCGTTTCGTAGATGAGGTCGAGCGGATTGTGGGTGTGCGGGTAGAGCAGCGAGGGCAGGGGCGGCCGAGGACTGAGCCGGGAAAATAAATCTGTCGCCTTTTCTCGTCGCCTTTTCTCTTTTGAGGGAAATGTTCCGCAGTCTGTTCTTAATAGCTTAGGGTTGAACTGATGAAGAGTTGTCAGGGTAATATTTCCAAAGATTCGTTGAATCTGTTTGCTTCGGATATTGGTTCCGGGGAATTTTTTTCGTACGTAGGGAACTTGGTTTCATTGGAGCAAGCAATTTCTGTTTTAGGTTTGCTTTCTCCTGATTTTATTGAGTTAGAAGGTCACGTTTTCTGGCTGCCTAACGCTCAGCAATACGACCCGCAAAAATTTCCTTTGAAGGGGCTGGTCGAGACTGAAGCTGGTGTGTTGAAACAAAGTTCATCACGTAGAGACGTTGAACGATACAAAAATATTTTTTCAATAAATCAGTTCTTTTCAAAGTGGGAAGATGCGCCGGGTAGGCCAGTATTTAAGGTCGGTCTGTCGGAGGAGGATTATCGCCTTTGTCATATATTTGCCGAGCAGATCACCAGATATTGGAGGAAGGCGTTATCGGATTGCTTTCCGGAGAAGGTGTTTCAGTTTGAAATTGCTGATGATCTTCTCGATGAATATGGGGTTTGTCTGACATTTTGGCAGGTAACCTCCGAGTAAAAAGTGGCGCAGAAGGGTCCAAAACAGGGAAATAAAAGGGGGGCAGATTTATTTAGGTCTGGAAAATAAATCTGTCCCCTTTTCCCACAAATTGTTGGTGTCTTGGCAGCAGCGGCGCAGGAGGATACGGATGCCAGCAAGATGGATAAGGGCGGGTGGATTGCCAAAAACGCCACGCAGTACAACTTTTTGGGCGATCACGGCTATGGGCAGGCAGCAGCGTCTCTTGCTGAGTATATGCAACGCAGCGGTGCGACTGCCGAAGAGGTTGCACAGGCGCAACGAGACCTTGCGGAGGGACAAGGTTTTGATGGCGTTCTACCGGCCAACGAGTTCGTTAAGGCTTGGGGCGAATTCATGGCTGGAGAGGTTGCAGGACTGGGGCTACTCTCCTTTATAGGGAAGCTTGGTTCGTGGGCTTCAAAAGGGATTCAGAAGGTTCCTGGTTTTGGAGAGGTAGATGACTTCTTTGCATCACAATCGGCTAACCTCAACAAAAAACTGGGAACAAAAATTGGTGAGGGTCGCCTGCCCTATGAAACAAGCAGGGCCGGTGTAGAGCAGGCTAAAACGACGGTTAAAGAAACCTTAGAGAACGTTACGTCTGTGAGTCCATTGATCCCCAGCTCAACTGTGCGAGGAAATTATGACCTCATTCATGTGTACAGCTCCAAGACTAATAGCACCGTAAGTCTGCGAGTGTTGCCAGATGGAAAGTACGAGTTTGATACATTGATTCCAGAGAAATCATCTAAATTTTAATGTGGAGGGCGAAAAGCTGTGCTGATCAATGAGGTATTGCGCGATGTCAGATTTCGCTCATTTTTTATGAGTGGAAATTTGGTTTGTGAATTTTTGGTATTGTATTTTAAGTTTTCTAAATCTGGGTGGGTGTCACTAACAATTGGCGAGGGCGTGTCAAGGTTTTTAAAGTTAAATTCAGAACCGGAATTGCTGGAGTTGTCTGAAATAGATGATGAGTTTGCGTACCCGATTAAGTCGTTAAGCGGGTTGGATAAGTATCTAGGATTGAAAATTTTGTCGGTATATGAGTACAGGATTAGTGATGTCGATGAAGGTTGCGTTGGAGTGTATTTGAATTTCGGAGGCTGCGGGCTTAGTGTGATTGAGTCTAATGAGTGTCTGTCAGTTGTAGATGATGTGGTTAAATTTTCTGATAGTAAGATTTCGCTTCGTAAAATGAGAGTTTAGTTGGTGCAAAAGGCACACTGAATACATATTTGCTTGATGAGTTAACCGCTAATGGTGTGAAATTCACCCCGGAGAATATCATCGCAACGACTCGTGACTCTAGCGGGAAAATTGTATTTCTAGAGGCCGGAAACTCAAAAGCCGGATTGCAACATTTCATTGAGGAACATGGAAGTCAGTTCGCTCAGATGGGTGTGTCGGCAAAAGGGGACAGATTTATTTGATTTTTTGCTACGCTGAAAGCTTCCATGGAGGAGGAATCAAATATGCCCAGGATGGGACGTATTGTTTTACCGAATTACCCGCATCACGTAGTGCAGCGAGGCCA
>NZ_FMUZ01000046.1:0-37246 GCF_900101575.1 Pseudomonas sp. NFACC37-1
GAGCAAGCTCGCTCCCACAGTGGATTTGTGGTGCTGCACGGTACTTGAAACCTATGCAGGCCCCTTGTGGGAGCGAGCTTGCTCGCGATAGCGGAGTGTCAGGCGACATTGATGTTGGATGGGCTGGCCTCTTCGCGAGCAAGCTCGCTCCCACAGTGGATTTGTGGTGCTGCACGGTACTTGAAACCTATGCAGGCCCCCTGTGGGAGCGGGCTTGCTCGCGAAGGCGGAATGTCAGGCGACATGGATGTTGAATGGGCAGGCCTGATCGCGAGCAGGCTCGCTCCCACAGTAGATTGGCGGTGTGTTGTAGATTAGGGCAACAGGCAACGACCTAAGCCACAGTGATTCTCGAGGCGGGGAGGCGTAGGCCTCCCCGTATCGTTTTTGGAAAGCACATGAATATTCTGATCGTTGGGCCCAGTTGGGTCGGTGACATGGTAATGGCGCAGACACTGTTCCAGTGCCTGAAACAGCGTCATCCGCAGTGCGAAATCGACGTCCTGGCCCCGGAGTGGAGCCGGCCGATCCTGGAGCGCATGCCCGAAGTGCGCAAGGCCTTGAGCTTTCCGCTCGGCCACGGCGTGCTGGAACTGGCGACCCGTCGACGCATCGGCAAATCCCTGGCCGGTCAGTACGACCAGGCGATCCTGTTACCCAATTCGTTGAAATCGGCGTTGGTACCGTTCTTTGCCGGTATTGCCAAGCGCACCGGTTGGCGTGGCGAGTTTCGCTACGGCCTGCTCAACGACGTGCGCGCCCTGGATAAAGACCGTTACCCGCTGATGATCGAACGTTTCATGGCCCTGGCCTACGCGCCGGAGGCCGAGTTGCCCAAACCGTATCCGCGGCCGAGCCTGCGGATCGACCCGGTGACCCGTGGCGCAGCGCTGGCCAAGTTCGGCCTGAGCCTGGACCGTCCGGTGCTGGCCCTGTGTCCGGGGGCCGAGTTCGGCGAATCCAAGCGCTGGCCGGCGGAGCATTACGCCCAGGTGGCCGAGGCGAAGATTCGCGAAGGCTGGCAAGTCTGGCTGTTCGGCTCGAAAAAAGATCACCCCGTGGGCGAGGACATCCGCTCGCGGTTGATCCCGGGCCTTCGGGAAGAGTCGGTGAATCTCAGTGGCGACACGTCCCTGGCCGAGGCCATCGACCTGTTGTCCTGCGCCGATTCGGTGGTGTCCAACGACTCGGGCCTGATGCACGTGGCCGCAGCCCTTAACCGTCCGTTGGTGGCGGTCTACGGTTCCACCTCGCCAGGCTTCACGCCACCGCTGGCCGACCAGGTCGAAGTCGTGCGCCTGGGCATCGAATGCAGCCCGTGCTTCGACCGCACCTGCCGTTTCGGCCATTACAATTGCCTGCGCCAGCTCATGCCGCCGTCGGTGAACGAGGCCCTGGAGCGTTTGCAGGGCACCCCCGTGGAGGTTCGGTAACTTGCGGGTATTGCTGATCAAGACCTCTTCGCTGGGGGATGTGGTCCACACCCTGCCGGCGCTGACCGATGCGGCACGGGCGATTCCGGGCATCAAGTTCGATTGGGTGGTGGAAGAAGGCTTCGCCGAAATCCCCACCTGGCACCCGGCCGTGGGCAAGGTCATTGCGGTGGCGATCCGGCGATGGCGCAAGAACCTCTGGCAAACCATCAAGAGCGGCGAATGGCGACGCTTCAAGCAGAGCGTACGCGCCGAAAAATATGACTTGGTGATTGACGCCCAGGGCCTGCTGAAAAGCGCCTGGCTGACCCGTTACGTCAAGGCGCCAGTGGCCGGTCTGGATAAAAACTCGGCGCGTGAGCCCCTGGCGGCGCGCTTTTATTCCCGGCGCCTGGCGGTGGCCCGTGGGCAGCATGCGGTCGAGCGCGTGCGCCAGCTGTTTGCCGTGGCGCTGGGGTATGACTTGCCGCAGACGCTGGGTAACTACGGCCTCGATGTCGACCGGCTGGTGGAGTTGCCACGCCCATACCCCTACGTGGTGTTCCTGCACGGCACCACCTGGGAGTCCAAGCATTGGCCCGAACTTTACTGGCGCCAGCTCACTGAGCGCATGGGGCAGTTCGGCGTGGTCGTCAAACTGCCGTGGGGCAACCCGGCCGAAAAGGCCCGGGCCGAACGCATCGCCAGCGGGCTGCGCAACGCCTTGGTACTGCCGAAGCTGAACCTCGGCGGCATGGGCAAGGTACTTGCCGGCGCCCAGGCCTGCGTGGCCGTGGATACCGGCCTCGGGCATCTGGCCGCGGCCCTGGACGTGCCGACCATTTCGCTGCTCGGCCCGACCAACCCGGTGCTGACCGGTGCCTATGGCAAGGGCCAGATTCACCTCGCCAGTGATTTCCCTTGCGCACCATGCATGCAGAAACATTGCACTTATCCGCCGACCGCCGAAGATGCCCGGCGGTTTGACCTGAAACGCGAGCAGCCCCTGTGCTTCACGCGTCTGAACCCCGAGCGTGTTGCCAGCCACCTGAGCACGTTATTGGCTGAGGAGCCGCGCTGATGCAATTGGCTTTTGTCCTTTACAAGTACTTCCCCTTCGGTGGCCTGCAGCGTGACTTCATGCGCATCGCCCTGGAATGCCAGCGACGCGGTCACCAGATCCGTGTCTACACGCTGATTTGGGAAGGTGACGTGCCGCCCGGCTTCGAGGTGCTGGTGGCGCCGGTCAAGGCGCTGTTCAATCATCGCCGCAACGAGAAACTCAGCGCGTGGATGGAGGCCGACCTGGCCAAGCGCCCGGTGGACCGTTTGATCGGCTTCAACAAAATGCCCGGCCTGGACGTGTACTACGCCGCCGACGGCTGTTTCGAAGACAAGGCGCAGAACCTGCGCAACTCGCTGTACCGGCGCTGGGGCCGCTACCGGCATTTCGCCGAGTACGAGCGGGCCGTGTTCGCCAAGGATGCAAAAACCGACGTACTGATGATTTCCGAGGTCCAGCAGCCGCTGTTCATCAAGCACTACGACACACCGCTGGAACGCTTTCACCTGCTGCCACCAGGCATCGCCCAGGACCGCCGCCGGCCCGCCGATGCCGATCAGATTCGCGCCGCCTTCCGGGCCGAATTCGAGCTGGCCGACGACGACCTGCTGCTGGTGCAGATTGGCTCCGGGTTCAAGACCAAGGGCGTGGATCGCAGCCTCAAGGCCTTGGCCGCGTTGCCAGCCGAGCTGCGAAAACGCACCCGGCTATTTGTAATTGGCCAGGACGACCCCAAGGTATTCCAACTGCAGAGCGCCGCGCTGGGGCTGGGCGACAACGTGCGGTTCCTCAAGGGCCGCAGCGACATCCCGCGTTTCCTGCTGGGCGCCGATCTGTTGATCCATCCGGCGTACAACGAGAACACCGGCACCGTACTGCTCGAAGCACTGGTGGCCGGGTTGCCGGTACTGGTCAGCGCGGTGTGTGGGTACGCCCATTACATCGCCGAGGCCGACAGTGGCCTGGTGTTGGATGAGCCGTTCGAACAAGCCCAGCTCAACGAATACCTGGGCCGCATGTTGAACGATGCCGATGCCCGGGCGGCCTGGAGCCGCAATGGTCTGGCCTTCGCCGAGACGGCCGACCTCTACAGCATGCCGCAGCACGCGGCCGATGTGATATTGGCGGAGCACGCACAATGAAGTTGATGCTGGCCGAACCGTTCAAGAGCCTTTGGGCCGGGCGCGATGCGTTCACCGAAGTCGAAGCGCTCAAGGGCGAGGTCTATCGTGAACTGGAAGCCCGGCGCACCTTGCGCACGGAGGTGGACGGTCGCGGCTTTTTCGTGAAGATCCACCGTGGCATCGGTTGGGGCGAGATCTTCAAGAACTTGTTCACCGCCAAGCTGCCGGTCCTCGGTGCAGGGCAGGAGTGGAAGGCTATCCAGCGTTTGCAGGAAGCCGGCGTGCCGACCATGACCGCTGTCGCCTACGGCGAGAAGGGCAGCAACCCGGCGGACCAACACTCGTTCATCGTCACCGAAGAGCTGGCGCCGACCGTCAGCCTCGAAGATTTCAGCATTGACTGGGTCAAGCGGCCGCCGCAACCGACGCTCAAGCGTGCGCTGATCGCCGAAGTGGCGCGTATGACCGGCATGATGCACCGCGCCGGCGTCAACCATCGTGACTGCTACATCTGCCACTTTCTGCTGCACACCGACAAGCCGGTGACCCCTGGGGATTTCAAACTCTCGGTGATCGACCTGCACCGCGCCCAGACCCGTCCCGCCATCACCACTCGCTGGCGCAACAAGGACCTGGCGGCGCTGTATTTCTCGGCGCTGGACATTGGCCTGACCCGCCGCGACAAGCTGCGTTTTCTCAAGGGGTATTTCCAGCAGCCGCTGCGGCGGATCCTCGCCGAAGAGGCTTCGTTGCTGGCCTGGCTCGAAGACAAGGCCGGCAAGCTGTATGCCCGCAAGCAGCGGTACGGGGACGCGCTCTGATGTCGGGTTGGAATCTGGAGCCGGAATACGTCGAGCTGGCGGAGGATTTTGGCAGCCTTGAGGCGGTGTTCGCGTTGCAAGGGGAGCGTTTGACCCGTGACCCGTTGTCAGAGGTGATCCGGGTACGGCGCAACGGCGTGAACTATTACGTCAAGCGCTACGTCGGTGCCGGCAAAGGCTTGCGGCGCTACCTGGGCAAGCCACGGGTCAAGTCCGAATGGCAGAACCTCAAGCGCTTTGCCAAATGGGGCATCCCCACCGCCGAAGTCGTGGGCTGGGGCTTGGAGCGAAACGGTGCGACCTATGCCCGTGGTGCGCTGATCACCCGTGAACTGCCCCACACCGAAGACCTCTCGGCGCTCGCCGAGCGTCACGATTCGCGGCTGGCGGACCGTGCCTGGGTCGATCATGTCAGCCGGCAACTGGCCGGCTACACGCGGACCATGCACGACCACCGCTTCACCCATAACGATCTGAAGTGGCGCAACCTGCTGATCGACGACCGCTCACGGTTGTTTCTGATCGACTGCCCGAACGGGGACTTCTGGCGTGGTTTCTGGCTCAAGTACCGCATCACCAAGGACTTGGCGTGCCTGGATAAAGTGGCCAAATACCATTTGTCGGCCACGCAGCGCCTGCGTTTTTACCTGCAATACCGCCAGCGCGACCGGCTCGATGCGTGTGACAAGAAACGTATCCGTCACGTGGTGAGATTTTTCGAGGGGCGTGAATGACTGACTTTCTGGCCGCTGAAGACCGAGCGTTGTTGCAACGCCATGGCCTGGACAGCTTCGAGGCCCTGTGGGCGCGGCAACTGGATGCGGTGGACGAACCCAACACCTCGGGCGATGGCTGGAGCAGCGTGTTCCGGCTGGAGCTGGACGGGCAGGGTTATTACCTCAAGCGTCAAAGCAATTACCTGACCCGGACATGGTCCCACCCTTTTGGCGAGCCGAGTTTTTCCCGGGAGTTTCGCAACATCAGCCGTTATCGGCAGCTGGGGATTCCGGCCCTGCAAGCGGTGTTCTATGGTCAGCGCAAGGTGGAAGGCGAGGTGCGGGCGATCCTGCTGACCCGGGCCCTGGATGGCTGGGACGACCTGGACTCGCTGTTGCAACGCTGGCCGAGCCTGACGGCGACGCAGCGCACCACCGTCCTCGACGCCTGCGGGCAATTGGCGCGGCGCCTGCACGGCATGCATCAGGTGCACGGTTGCTTCTATCCCAAGCATATCTTTCTGCAAGCCACCGCCGACGGGTATCAAGCGCAATTGATCGATTTGGAAAAGACCCGGCCGCTGCTGTTTGGTCAGCGTGATCGGGTCAAGGACCTGGAGCCGTTGTTGCGGCGCGCGTCCATCTGGAGCGAGGCCGATGTACGCCAGCTGTTGTCTGTCTATCTGGCTCAACCGCTCGACGCCGCGCTGGTCGACAGCTGGATGGAGCGCCTGAGTGCCCGGCGCAGCCACAAGGGAGCCCGTTGATGCATTTGTCCGAATTGAAGAATGCCGGTCGCAGCCCCAGCCTGCCATTGAGCCTGGAGCTGGCCGACGCCGCCGGCCCGGCGAAATTGCAGTTGCTCTCGCTGTTGCGAGTATTGCCGGGGCAGCGCTATGTCGGGGCGGGCATCTGGCGAGGTCGGCCGGTGCTGGCCAAATTGTTGGTGGGCAGCAAGGCTGCCCGGCACTTCCAGCGGGAACTGCAAGGCGTGCGCTTGCTGGCGGAGCAAGGGCTGACGACGCCGCTGCTGCTCGCCGATGGCTTGAACGAGGCTGAAGGCGGCTGGTTGTTGTTCGAATTGCTCGAAGGCGCCGAGAGCCTGGGGGATGCCTGGCAACGGGTCGAACAGCTGCCGTTGCTGGCCGACGAACAGACGGCGGTGCTGGCCGAAGCCCTGGGCGCCATTGCGCAACTGCACGGCAAAGGCCTGTGGCAGGAAGACCTGCACCTGGACAATCTGCTGCGCCACGATGGCAAGCTCTACTTGATCGACGGTGCCGGCATCCGCGCCGAAACCCCGGGGCAACCGTTGTCGCGGCAGAAAGTCCTGGAAAACCTGGGGGTGTTTTTCGCCCAGCTTCCCAAAGCCCTCCAGCCGTTCAATGAAGAGCTGTTGGTGTATTACCTGCTGGGCAACGCCGAACACGCGCTACCCATGGAGGCGCTGCAAAAGCAGATCGACAAGGTGCAGGCCTGGCGCCTGAAGGACTTCCTCGAAAAAGTCGGGCGCGAATGCAGCCTGTTCAGCGTACAGCGCGGGGCGTTCGGTTTGCGGGCGATCCGGCGCGATGAAGAAGCGGCCATGACGCCGGTGCTGGAGCAGGCCGATGCGCTGCTCGACCAGGGCCATGTGTACAAGACCGGCGGCGCGGCCAGCGTCGGCAAAGTCGAGGCGAACGGTCGCACCTTGGTGATAAAACGCTACAACATCAAGAGCTTCGCCCACTGGCTCAAGCGCTTCTGGCGCCCGAGCCGGGCTTGGCATTCCTGGCGCGAAGGCCATCGCCTGGCCTTCCTTGGCATTGCCACGCCCAAGCCACTGGCCTTGCTGGAAAAGCGTTTCCTGTGGCTGCGCCGTGGCGCCTACCTGGTCACCGAGCACCTCTCGGGGCCGGACATCATCGAGCGCTTCGGCCCTTACGTGCAGAGCGGTGAAGCCCCCGAAGCCGAGTTGCTGGCGCTGGATCGCTTGTTCGCCGACCTGATCCGCGAGCGCATCAGCCATGGCGACTTCAAGGGCCATAACCTGTTCTGGCAGCACGACCGCTGGGCGCTGATCGACCTCGACTCGATGTGCCAGCACCGCACCCAGGCCAGCTTCGCCCCGGCCTACGCCCGGGATCGGGCGCGGTTCATGCGTAATTGGCCGCAGGACAGTGCGTTGTATCGGGTGATCGATCAGCGGGTGCCCAAAACGGTCGATAGCACCTCGTCCTAGCGAGCAACGTACTTCGGCAGTCGGATACAGCCTTTGTGGCGAGGGGATTTATCCCCGTTGGGCTGCGAAGCAGCCCCAAATCGACCGCCCAGGGGGGCAGGTTGATTGCGTCCAACTGGTTTTGGGGTCGCTGCGCAACCCAGCGGGGATAAATCCCCTCGCCACAAGTCCCAGGAGCCGGCTTGCCGTGGTCCCTCTAAACAATACGCCCCAAGCTCCCCTTTCACCGCTAGAGGCTTAAGATCGCTTTTAAGCTATAATCCCGCCCTTTAGCTGCCCCGCACCCCTGGCGCGCGGCACATCCATTTTTCGCGGCGCTTGTCGCCCGTATGCAGACATAAGAGGCTAGACCCTGTGGCATTGACGATTCTTGGCCTGTCCGGCGCCCTTAGCCATGATCCTTCCGCAGCGCTGTACATAGACGGCAAGCTGATCGCGGCGGCCGAGGAAGAGCGCTTCGTACGCGATAAACATGCAAAGAACCGCATGCCCTACGAGTCGGCAAAGTTCTGCCTGGAACAAGCCGGCATCAAGCCTTCCGACGTCGATGTGGTGGCGATTCCGTTCGCCCCGATCAGCCTGTTCGGCGAAGCGCGCTGGCACTACGCCAAGCGTTACTGGTACGCCCCGGATCGGGCTCTCGATGCGATCCTGATGGGCAACCGTCGCTACAAGCGCTATCGCCGCAAGATCGTCTGGTGCCTGGAGCAACTGGGCTTCGACCCGAAGAAAATCAAGATCGAGCCGGTCGAGCACCACCTGGCCCACGCCTCCAGTGCCTACCACTGCTCGGGCTTCCAGGAAAAAACCGCGATCCTGGGCATCGACGGCAAGGGCGAATACGCCACGACCTTCTTCGGCTATGGCGAAAACGGCAAGATCCACAAGATCAAGGAATTCTTCGACCCGGATTCCCTGGGTGGCCTGTACGGCGCGATCACCGAGTTCCTCGGTTTTGAAATGCTCGACGGCGAATTCAAGGTCATGGGCATGGCGCCCTACGGCGATGCCAGCAAGTACGATTTCTCGCGCCTGGCCTCGTTCGAAAACGGCGAGCTGGTGATCAATACCGATTACGCCAACGTGATCGGCCTGCGCCGCTATAAAGAGAAGGGCAAGGGCTTCTATTTCTCGCCGAAGCTGATCGAATGGCTCGGACCGAAGCGCGAAGGCGACATCGCCGACGAGCCGTACATCCACTACGCGGCGAGCATGCAGGCGCTGTTCGAGAAGCTCGCGCTGCAAATGATCGACCACTACCTGGGCGACGTGCTCAAGGAAACCGGCAAGCTGGCTTTCGCCGGCGGCTGTGCGTTGAACGTTAAGCTGAACCAGAAGATCATCGCCCGTGACGACGTCAAGGAGCTGTTCGTGCAACCGGCTTCCGGTGATGCCGGTACGGCCGTGGGGGCGGCGGCGTATGTGTCCCACGCCCGTGGCGTGCCGGTGGAGAAGATGGAACACGTCTACCTCGGCCCGGCCTACAGCAACGAAGACGTGATCGCCGCGTGCGCCCGTCATCCGAGCAAGCCGGCCTGGCGCAAGATCGACAACACCCCCGAGCGCATCGCCAGGATCATGGTCGACGGCAACCCGGTGGCCTGGTTCCAGGGGCGCATGGAGTTTGGCCCGCGTGCCTTGGGCGGTCGCTCGATCATCGGGTGCCCAAGCGCCAGCGGCGTGGCCGATCGGATCAACGAACAGATCAAGTTCCGCGAGCGCTGGAGGCCTTTCTGCCCGTCGATGCTCGACACCGTTGCGCCGCAGATGATCAAGGTCGATCACCCGGCACCGTTCATGACCTTCACCTTCGAAGTGGCCGAAGAATGGAAGACCCGCGTGCCGGAAGTCGTCCATGAAGACGGCACCTCCCGGGCCCAGGTGCTCAAGCGCGAATACAACCCGCGCTACTACGACATGATGAAGGCCCTGGAAGTGCTGACCGGCAACGGCGTGTCGCTGAACACCTCGCTCAACCGTCGTGGCGAGCCGATGATCTGCTCGCCGACCGACGCGCTGAACATGTTCTTCGGTTCCGACCTGCAGTACCTGATCATGGAAGACATCCTGGTGGTCAAAGACGGCGTGGACGCTTATGACACGCTCGGCTGAGCGACATGTGCTGCAGTTCTGCCACGGTTATGACGGGCCGTTCCTGGACTGCGCCCGTCAGTACGCCAGCTTGTTCGCGGGCACTGGCTATCGCGTGACCACGGTGTTTCTCACCGGGGTGGCCGATGCCGAGGTCGCTGCCGCCTGTGCCTCGGACGAGGTGCTGTTCATGGAATACAGCTCCAGCGCCATTCGTGGCCTGAAGCTGGGCGCCATTGGCGATCTGCGCAAGATCGCTGCCTCGCGCAACTTCAGTTTCTGCATTGCCCATCGCTTCAAGCCGATCTACATCGCCCTGCTGGGTACTCGCTTGCCGGTGATCGGTGTGCACCATGCCTTCGGGGACTACCAGCGGCGCACTCGCCGGTTGTTCGCCCACGTTTACCGCAAGCGCCTGAGCCTGCTCGGGGTTTCCGATGCGGTGCGTGACGACATGCGCCGCTGCCTGCCGAAATGGCCGGCTGCCCGGATCCAGACCCTCTACAACCGCATCGACCTTGATGCCGTCCAGGCCAGCCTGGTCTCCCGGGAGGAGGCGCGGCATACGCTGGGGCTGGATACGGACACCTGGATTGTCGGCAATGTAGGCCGTCTGCACCCGGACAAGGACCAGGCCACATTGTTGCGCGGCTTTGCTGCGGCGCTGGGGCATCTGCCGCTCAACAGCCAGTTGGCAATTCTCGGCAAAGGTCGCCTGGAGCAGGATCTCAAGGCGCTGGCCCGAGAGCTGGGCATTGCTGATCGTGTGCTGTTCCTCGGCCAGGTGCCAGAGGCGCGCCGTTATTTCCGTGCTTTTGATGTGTTCGCCCTGAGCTCCGACCATGAACCGTTCGGCATGGTGCTGCTCGAAGCCATGGCTGCCGGGGTACCGTTGCTGGCCACGGCCTGTGGTGGGGCCAAGGAAGTGGTCGAAGGCGTTGGCATCCTGTTTCCGCTGGGCGACGCCGAGCACATGGCCCAAGGGCTGCAACACCTGGCGGCCATGGACGATCTGCAGCGTCGTCAATGCGCCGAGCTGATGCTCGATCGCTTGCGCGAACGTTTTTCGGATCGCGCCGTACGCGAGGCATTCTGGCGTTTGCCCCAAGTCACCGAACTGGCGCCGAGGGCCTGATGCTCAACCGATTCCAAGGCTGGCGCGAGCGTGGCTGGACCGCCGTCGATGCGTCGATTTATGCCCAGGCCTGGCAGCGTTTTGGCGGCAGCGTGGCCACTCATCCCCTGGTGGTCGAGCGCCTGGCGGCCCTGGCCGGGATTCCCGTGCGTTACCTGGCGTTCGAGCAGGACGGTGAGCTCAAGGCGGCCATACCGACCTGGGGCCGCGACCTGGCGCTGTCCAAAGACGTGCTCAAGCGCAGCGGCAAGAAGGGCCTGTTCGACCTGGGCAATGCCGAGCTGATCCTGCCGGCGGCGCCCGATGCACAAGCCCCGTTGCGTCATCGTGGACGCTACCTGTCGGCCCTCAACGAGGGGCGCTTCAGCGGCTTGAAGTTGCAGCAGGAACAACTGGCCATGGCCCGCACGCCGGAAGAGCTGTCCAAGAAGTTTCGCTACAACCAGCGCCGTGAACTGCGTTTGCTGGAAGAGGCGGGCGGGGTGGTGCGGCCGGTCGGCGAGTTTTCCAGCGCCGAGCTGGCCTCGATCTACTGCGACCTGTTCCTGCGTCGCTGGGGCTTTGCGGCCACCGGCGCCGAACGCATGGGCGAGGTGATCGAGTTGTTGCGCGAATGGCTGATCGGCTCGGTGATCTTTCTCAACGATGCGCCGATTGCAATCCAGTTGGTGTATCGCGTCGAAGCGCCCGAGTGGATCAGCGTCGAGTACATCAATGGTGGCGTCGACCCGCAGACCCGCGAATTCAGCCCCGGCAGCGTGTTGAGCTTCCTCAACACCCAAAGCGCCTGGGAACACGCCCGTGCCGCCGGCAAGCCGTTGCGTTTTTCATTCGGCCGGGCGGACCGGGAATACAAGGACCGTTGGTGCAACCCCGTGCCGGTGTTTACCGTATGAACCCACCCATGAGTCGCAAGCAACAGTTACTCAGGCGCCACCGTCGCAACAAGCGCGTGGGGTTGTTACTTGCCCTTGTGGTGTTGGTGTCGCTGGGCGTCGGGGTGGCCTGGTGGCTGCCCCTGGTACTGGCGGTGCTGGGCTGGATCGCTCACGAGGCGTGGTTCGCCGATCACCTGTTCTATTCGCCCCGGGACGATTACCAATACAGCTTCCCGCCGTTCACCCAGCAACCCAAGGTGCATTTGAATGCCGGGCGGCTTCGGTTGGACGAAGGCGTGATTCTGGATGACGGGGCGACGTTGATCCTCGCAGTGCGGATCAAGAGCACTTGGTTGGGACGTTTCATCGACCCGCTCGTCGAGTTGTCGGGGGGTGAAAGGGATCTGCAAACCTTCGAGCGCGGGGTCAATGGCCTGCGCTATCTCAACCTCAGCGAGCAGGGCCCGGCGTTGTCCCGGGGCGAACTGCGCTTGCGCGGGCGTCATTGCCGTTTGCTGGGCGAGCCGACGCTGTGGTCCTTCACGCCGCCGCCAGTACGGCATCAGCGGGTGATGGTCATCGCTCCCCATGCCGATGATGCGGAGCTGGCTGCCTACGGTTTGTACAGCCAGGCTGACGAGGCCTGGATCGTGACGCTGACAGCGGGTGAAATCGAAGCCGGGCATTATCGGAAGATGGGCCTGGACAGCGTCGAAGCCGCGCGACTCAAGGGCCGTTTGCGAGCGTGGGACAGCATCGCCGTACCCCGCTGGGCCGGTGTGCCTGAAGCGCACTGTGTGCAGTTGGGTTATTTCTGCTTGCAACTGGCGGCCATGCAAGCCGCGCCGAGCCAGCCCCAGGGTTCTCGCGAGGCGGGTCTGAGCGATACCCGGCTGTTCCGCCAGTTGAACCCGTTCGCCCTGCCCGGCGATGCCGACGGTGCGCCAACCTGGAGCAACCTGCTGGCAGACCTGCGCGAGCTGCTGCTCAAGGCGCGCCCCGAAGTCATTGTATTGCCACACCCGACCCTTGATCCGCACCCCGATCATCTCTGCGCCCATCATGCTGTCCTGCAAGCCCTCGAAGGCCTGGAGTGGCAACCGACCACGCTGTTGGGTTATGCCAATCACCTGCACGACAATGACCGCTGGCCCATGGGTGATGCGGGTGCGGGCATTGCGTTACCGCCGTATTTCGACCCGGCCCGGCCGATGCATCCTGTCAGCCTGCCGCTGGCCTTGCCTGGGCAGCGCGACAAGGCCATGGCGTTGGGCATGATGCATGACCTGCAACCGCGCGCGCCGTTCAAGCGTCGCCTGCGCCGTGGCATCCAGCGTCTGCTGGCGGGGCGCACGGGCTCGGCGTACGGCGAGAACGAATTTTTTCGCAAGGCTGTGCGTCGCCATGAACTGTTCTGGCGGCTGTAGAGGCCCAAGGCGGGGCGTCTTTGCGCTACGGCGCAAACCGGCCTCCGGTTATTTATCAAGTCGTTCGGTGCCGCAAGGAAAACGATGAAAGTTCTGTTTCTGGTGCAGAAAGAACAGCGGGCCATCCTGGACCGACTCTACGAAGGCGTGGCCGCTCATTGCGAGTGCGACCTGCGCTGGCTCGACAGCAAGGAACAACGCAACCTGCGGGGGTATTTCCGCCACCATGTGGACGTATCGCGTTACGACCGGATCATATTTTTCCTGCGTTTCAAGCAGGAAATTCGTCAGGCCGGCTTCATCCGCACGATCCCCAACCTGGTGATCCTCGAACACGATGCCTATCAGAATTACATTCCGTGCAAATACACCGGAAAATTCAGCGCGCATTACCGTCGCCTGCCGTGGGTGCGGGTGATCAGTTCCGGCTTCATGGTGACCGAACGTCTGCGCGGCGAAGGTTTCGATGCGGTATTCGTACCCAAGGGCTACGATCAGTCGTTATTGCAGGATCAGGGGCGTGAACGGGATATCGAGTTGGCCTTCGTCGGCAGCACCAACAGTGTTGCCTATAGTGGTCGCAAGGCGCTGCTGGATGAGCTGGGCCAGGTTGAGCCACTGGTCGTGACCCGGACCAAGTCCGGCGAAGAGTATTGCGAGACCCTCAACCGTATCCGCTTTTTCGTCAGTGCCGACGTGGGCATGGGCGAGTTCATGATCAAGAATTTCGAAGCCATGGCCTGCGGCTGTGTGCTGCTGGCATTCGATCAGGGCATCGACGAGGCGCGGGCGCTGGGGTTGCAGGACATGCATAACGTGGTGTTGTACCGTGACATCCCGCAGCTCCAGGAAAAACTTTCCCGGCTGCGCGCCGACCCCGAGCTGGCGCGCAATGTGGCGCACAACGGCCAGAAGCTGGCGCAGGAACAGTTCAGTTTCGCGCGCATCGGGCAGAAAATCGTTGAAGCACTGGAGCCGCCGCTGCGGCCTCGTGCCCCGTTGAGTCTGCTGGAGACATTGCGCCTGAAGCTGGGCGTTTGATACGAACCGTTGAGCCATCCGGTGTTCAGATGGCGTTTGACTAAATGGTATTTCAGTGCAGTTTTCCGACGATAGTGACATTACCCTGGTGGTAACCAGTTGCGGCCGGCTCGATCTGCTCAAGCAGACCCTGGAGAGCTTCGACCGTTTCAACACCGCGCCGATCCGTGAGGTCTTCATTACCGAAGATGCCGGCGACGAAGGCGTGCATGCCGTCATTCCCGCTCACTGGAAGGACCGCACGACGGCTTTCGTCAATCGACCGAAGCTGGGGCAACTGGCTTCGATCGACCTTGCGTACGAGCATGTCAAGACGGCTTATATCTTTCATTGTGAGGACGACTGGGCGTTCTATCGCCCGGCCTTCGTGGAAGATTCGCGCACGATCCTGGAGCAGCGACCGGATATTCTTCAGGTGTGGTTGCGTAACTATGTCTACGATTTGTGCGTACACAGTCCCTACATTCGCTTGGGCGAACGTGAAGTCATCGGCGGCGTGCCCTGTTACCCATTGATTTCAGATAAACCCGAATGGCAAAGCTTCTCTCTCAATCCCGGCCTGCGACGGTTGAAGGAGTATCGGCTCTGTGCCCCTTTCGCCGGTTTCGGCGGTGAAAAAGCCTTGTCGCTTCGTTACGCCGAGTTGAACTTGACGGCAGTCACGCTCGAAGGGGATGCTGTTTTGCACACCGGATTCGGGGTCCATGTGGAAGTGCCCGTGGAGCGCCAGCGCAAGGCTCGCCGCAAGCGCCGCGAGCAGATCAAGTTGTCCTTGGTTCTCTTGCTCGGAGTCTGTATTGGTTGGCTTATCAACTACTGAATGCCGCGAAGCATGAATCCTGGTCCGCGATAAAAGGTTTGCTGCTCGATGAGCATTATCAATGTCATGTGGGCGGGCGGTGCACCGTTCGCTTCGGTACACAAGGTCCATAATCAGATTCTCTCGCGGATGGAACCAGCGATGCCTGTCAAGACATGGCTCTTGCAGGGGTCGGCGGCTGCCTGCCAGATTGATGTCGGGGCGACGCTCGAGTGGAATATGACATCGGCCCGGCTCAAGGGCCGACACGTTTGGCGCCTGCTCAAACCCCTGATGCACAGTCGTTTCCGTCGGGCGTTGCTCGACAGCGATGCGCGTGTGGTATTGCTCGATGGCATCGGCGTGGCCCGTACCTTGTTGCCCGTCCTCAAGGCTATGCCGCAGATCCGCGTGGTGGTGATTTTCCATGGTGCGACACGGCTCAATCCTGCGGGTCGCGAACTGTTGTGCGGCTTTCCCGCCTCCCGCCTGACCCTGGCAGCGGTCTCCCAGACCCTGGCGACGTCGCTCCAGGACGAGTTGGGCATGCAGGTCGCTGCGCTGCGCAGCACCTTCGATCCGGCGCAATTCCAGGCTGCGCTGTTGCCTCGCGAAGCGGCACGTGCCCGACTGGGTTTGCCTGGCCCGCAGATACGCATATTTGGCGCGGTGGGACGGTTGGTGGACAGCAAGGGGTTCGCCTGTCTGTTGGAGGCTTTTGGCCGGGCCGCGGCCCACCATCCCGATTGGCGCCTGGTGATTGTCGGCGAGGGGCCGCGGCGCGAAGCGCTGCAAGCGCGGATCGCCCGGCCGGACCTTGTCGACAAGATCTTGCTGGTAGGGCATCTGGAGGATGTGGCGACGCTCTATCGGGCATTTGACTGGGTGTTGATCCCGTCCCTGGACGAGGGCCTTGGGCTGACCCTCCAGGAGGCTGTCCTGGCTCGTGTCCCTGTGCTGGCCAGCGAACTCGCGGTCTTTCGTGAACAGTTGGGCGACACCGGTTGGTATGCGACGCCCAACGACGAAAACGGCTGGAGCGAGGCGATCGAACGAGCGGCGCTGGCTTCGGCCGATACGGTCGCAGCGGCCCAGTACCGGGCACTGAACCCTGACGAGGCCTGGTCGAGCTTCAGTCAGGTCGCGCGGCAATTGATTTCAGGCAGCCAGTAGGGCGTTTTCCAATGCTTGCATCGGAAAGCTCCCGTTCAGGTTCTCCCGGGCAATATAACGAGCGAAATGCTGTAGGTTGCGACGTGCCAGGTAGCGTGGCAGCGGCGAGCGCAGGAAGCGCATGTCGGCTACATCGATCAGCCCCAGTTGGTTTTCAGGCGTGACAACGATGTTGCCCAGGTGCAGCGAGCGAAAATAAATACCGCTGGCATGCAGGCTGCGGATCAACTCGACAAGTGCTGGAAGAGTATGCTGCCAGCTGAAATTTTCCTGATTCGATAATTGACGCAGGGTTTTACCGGGAAGTGGTCGATACAGTACGGCGGTCATCCCGGGTTTTTGCAGTTTGTAGAAGGCCAGCACTTCGAGGGTCGGTACGCCGAGCTTCTGCAGGCGGGCTGCATTATTGATGAATCGCGTTGAATAAGGCCTTAGCAGGGCCGAAGAAAAAAGCCGCTTGCGGCGAAACAGCTTGAGGATATTCCCATCCTGCAGCAGATAGACTTTTGGGCCGTAGCTGTCGGCCTCCAGAATAGTGGCGCCTTCAATCAATTGATTCAAAGCGGCTTGGGGAAGCCGTGAGGATTGCATCGTAGGGAAACCTTGTTGAAAGAACCGGTGCCGTGGCGGGCCATGATGCCCAAAAGTTTTTGTTTTCACCATGCCGGTTTGGCTGGTAGACCGTTTAGGAGCGTTAGATGCAGGCAACACGTTGGGCGCAGGGCTGGATGGCCTTTGGCTTGTTATGGTTTTTGCTGGCGATAGCCCTGGCACCGACCAACAAGATTTATCAACAAGGGTTAGTTGCATTTGTCTGGCTGCCGGTGATCGTCTTTGCCTGGCCGGCCCGTCACCGGCTGGCAGAGTTATGGCGTGCCCAGCGCGTGATCTACACGGCGTTGCTGGCGCTGATGGCCTGGGCCCTGGTGACACTGACCTGGGCTGAAGTGGCAGAGCCTGCCCGCGAAGCCAAGCGATTGATCTACATCCTGGCGTTCCTGTTGTTTTTCCCGATTTTTGCCAACGGTCAGCCCGAACGCGTGATTCGCATCATGCAATGGGGTGGCCTGGGGCTTGCGCTGACGGCGTTGATGGCCATCATCCATTTCTACGGGTATACGAATCATCCCTGGAATGCGCGTCTGCAAGGGCTGGGGGAGTTGTCCCATCCCATCCTCGGCGGCTATGTGATCGGGTTGGCGGCGATCTGGATGTTGCATTGGATGCCGCGTCATATGGGGCTGCAAGTGCTTTGGGTCGTGGCCTTGGGGCTGTTGGGAATGTTCGTGGTGGCGAGCCAGAGTCGCGGCGCTGCGCTGGCCTTGCTGCTCAGCGTATTGGCCATGCCGATCTATTGCCGGGACCAGCGGGTCCGGATTATCGCCGCCACGACCTTGGTGCTGGCCATGCTGACCTTCTGGTTGCTCGAGCCGTTGGTCATGGCGCGCGGTGCTTCCTATCGACCCGAGATTTTCATGTCGAGCCTGCACATGATTGCCGAGCGCCCATGGGGTGGTCTTGGCGTGGCGGCCGACTATCGGGTTATCAGCCACGGCCTCAAGTTCGATCACGCCCACAATCTGTTCAGCCATGTCGCCATTCAACTCGGGCTGCCGGGGCTGCTGCTGTGGTGCATTGTCTGGTTCGGGGTGTTGCGTGAAGCCTGGCGCGCCCGGGAAAGCCTGCTGGGCCGGGGCGTGCTCGGCATGTGGGTGTTTTCGTTCCTGGCGATGCAGTTCGACGCCGCGAGCCTGACCGGAACCCCCCGCGCCGAATGGTTCATTACCTGGCTGCCGATTGGCCTGGCCAGCGTTTTGACCTGGGCGCAGGCCAATGCCGGTGGCTGTGATAAAATTCCGCGTTCTTCCTAACCAGTGAGCCCGACGATGAGTGACGCACCGCCCAAAGCGGAACAGGATTCCAGCCTGAAGATCTATTTTCGGTTGCTGGGATACGTCAAACCCTACGCGGGCATTTTTCTGCTGAGTATCCTGGGTTTCGTGATATTTGCTTCGACCCAGCCCATGCTGGCCGGGATTCTCAAATATTTCGTCGACGGCTTGAGCAACCCCGATGCGGTGCTCTTTCCCAACGTGCCGTACCTCAAGGACTTGAAACTGCTGATGGCGGTGCCGCTGCTGATCATTCTGATCGCTGCCTGGCAGGGCCTGGGGTCGTTTCTGGGCAACTATTACCTGGCCAGGGTTTCCCTGGGGCTGGTGCATGACCTGCGGGTCGAGTTGTTCAAGAAATTGCTGGTGTTGCCCAATCGCTACTTCGACACCCATAACTCCGGCCACCTGATCTCCCGGATCACCTTCAACGTGACCATGGTCACCGGTGCGGCCACCGATGCCATCAAGGTGGTGATCCGCGAAGGTCTCACCGTGGTGTTCCTCTTCGCCTACCTGGTGTGGATGAACTGGAAGCTGACCCTGGTGATGTTGGCGATCCTGCCGCTGATCGCGGTCATGGTCAGCAGCACCAGCAAGAAATTCCGCAAGCAGAGCAAAAAGATCCAGGTGGCCATGGGCGACGTGACTCACGTTGCCTCCGAGACCATCCAGGGCTACCGGGTGGTGCGCAGCTTCGGCGGCGAGGCCTATGAAGAGCAGCGCTTTACCAACGCCAGCCAGGGCAACACCGACAAGCAATTGCGCATGACGCGTACCGGCGCGGTCTATACGCCGATGCTGCAACTGGTGATCTACACCGCCATGGCGGCCTTGATGTTCCTGGTGCTGTTCCTGCGCGGTGACGCGACGGCCGGTGACCTGGTGGCCTACATCACGGCTGCCGGCTTGCTGCCCAAGCCGATTCGCCAGCTCTCGGAAGTCAGCTCCACCATCCAGAAAGGCGTGGCCGGTGCCGAGAGCATCTTCGAGCAACTGGATGTCGAGCCGGAGGTCGACGGGGGGACGGTCGAGCAGGAACGGGTCAGCGGTCGTCTCGACGTGCGCAACCTGAGTTTCACCTACCCCGGTGCTGACCGCGAAGTACTCAAGGACATCAGCTTCAGTGCGGCGCCCGGGCAAATGGTTGCGCTGGTGGGGCGTTCGGGCAGCGGCAAGTCGACCCTGGCGAGCCTTATCCCACGCTTCTATCACCACGAGGTCGGCCAGATCCTGCTCGATGACGTGGAAATCGAAGACTACCGCCTGCGTAACCTGCGTCGTCATGTCGCCCAGGTGACCCAGCATGTCACCCTGTTCAACGACACGGTGGCCAACAATATCGCCTACGGCGACCTGGCCGGTGCGCCACGGGCCGACATTGAAAAGGCGGCCCGGGATGCCTATGCGATGGACTTCATCGAGCAGTTGCCCCATGGCCTGGACACCGAGGTGGGCGAAAACGGCGTGCTGTTGTCCGGCGGCCAACGCCAGCGCCTGGCCATTGCCAGGGCGTTGTTGAAGAACGCGCCGCTGCTGATCCTCGACGAGGCTACCTCGGCGCTGGACACCGAGTCCGAGCGGCATATCCAGGCCGCGTTGGATCAGGTCATGAAAGGCCGTACGACCCTGGTCATCGCCCACCGTTTGTCGACCATCGAAAAGGCCGACCTGATCCTGGTGATGGACCAGGGCCGGATCGTCGAACGGGGGACCCATGGTGAGCTCTTGGCGCAGAGCGGCTACTACTCGCGTCTTCATGCCATGGGGCTGGACGCTCCCGCCCAGAATATCGCCTGAGTTCCGGACCTCAGGCTATGAGCCGGCCGGTTTCTCTCGGCCGGCTTCGCTTCCACAGGTCCGGTGTTGGACACGCAGGTTGCATGCACCTCAGAACCAATGTGGGAGCGAGCTTGCTCGCGATAGCGGTGTGTCTGCGCCGATGGTGTTGAATGTGTCGATGCCATCGCGAGCAAGCTCGCTCCCTCTGAGTTTGTATCGAAAACTTTACCTGCGTTGACCAATCCACAATAAATCCGCGATCCCTGACTGCTAAGGTTTGGCTACAGGACTTTCCTGATCAACTCCAGTCATCGAAGGGGGGGCATCCCTCCCGCGCGGGTGTTTGAATGCTGCAACGCTATCTCTGGAAGCTGCTGCCCAAGTCGCAGCGTTCCTTTCTGTTGGGGCGCCTGTCGGTTGTCGATCGACAGGTCGTGAACAAGTCGATGTCGGCCAATTGCCGTTTTCCCGAAGCGTTTGCCCAGCGTGCCTGCCTGTTCATCCATGTGCCCAAATGCGCCGGCAGCAGTGTTTGCGTGGGGCTTTTCGATGGCTACAGCCCGGGCCACTTGCCGCTGTATTGGTACGAAGAGCAGTTTGCGCAGCAGTACGCCGCCAGTTTCAAATTTGCCTTTGTTCGCGATCCGCTGGAGCGTGCGTATTCAGCCTATGCTTTCCTGCGGGGCAATACGCTGGGCGCGCGCGACCAGGCGGCGCAGAAAATGGTGGGCCAATACCGTGACTTCGATGATTTCGTCGCCCGATGGCTGCACCCGGAGAACATCAACCGGCAATTGCATTTCGCTGCCCAGACGGATTTCCTTATCGATTCCCTCGGTCACCTGGCGATGGACTTCATCGGTTACCAGGAATACCTGGACCGGGACTATCAGCGTGTGTGCGAACACCTTGGGGTGGTGGCGAGGTTGCCCCATGTGAACCACAGCTGGCAACGCGCCACGGTGCCGGTCAGGGACATTTGCTCAGTGCGGACCCGTCGACTGGTGCGGCGGGTGTACCAACGTGATTACGAGATGCTTGGTTATGAATGAAACGTCAAACGTACCGATGCAGCAGGCGCAGATTCGTGCTTATGCACAGGCGCTCACGCCGGCGGATCGGGCGGCCATCAAAGCCCAGCGGCCGTGCTGCATCTGGCTGACAGGACTGTCGGGGGCGGGCAAGTCGACCCTGGCCAATGCCTTGGAAGTGCAGCTCAACCAGCAGGGCTTGCATACCTCCCTGCTCGATGGCGATAACCTGCGCCAGGGGTTGTGCCGGGGCCTGGGCATGGATGCCGAGTCCCGCAAGGAAAATATCCGCCGCATTGCCGAGGTCGCGCGCCTGATGGTCGACGCCGGCCTGATCGTCATCGTTGCGGCCATCTCCCCGTTTCGTGCCGACCGGGAAGCTGCCAGGCAGCTGTTTCCCGAGGGCACCTTCGTGGAGGTTTATGTGAGTACACCTTTTGACGTCTGCGCCCGGCGTGACCCCAAGGGGTTGTACCGCGAGGCCTGTGCCGGGCGGATCAAGAACTTCACCGGGCTCGACAGCCCCTACGAGGCCCCCCTTGCGCCAGACTGCGCGATCGATACCAGCGAGGTGGAGCTGGCCCAGGCCTGTGCGCAGCTCTCGGCGTTGTTGCAAATCTGATGGAGCGAACGTCCTGGCTTCGCGTTGCAGCCATGGACAAGCCTTCGCCAACCCTGTGCTAATATCGCGGCCCTGTTCATTTTGTATGTGGGATGCTCCATGAAGTTGTCCATGCCGCGATTCGATCAAGCCCCTGTATTGGTGGTCGGCGATGTCATGCTCGACCGCTACTGGCATGGCGGAACCTCACGGATTTCCCCTGAGGCGCCGGTACCGGTGGTCAAGGTCGAGCACATCGAGGATCGCCCCGGCGGTGCCGCCAACGTTGCCTTGAACATCGCTGCCCTCGGCGCACCGGCCTCCTTGGTGGGCGTGACCGGTGACGACGAGGCCGCCGACAGCCTGACCAACAGTCTCAAGGGCGCAGGCGTCCGTGCGATATTCCAGCGCGTTGCGCACCAGCCGACCATCGTCAAGCTGCGGGTCATGAGCCGTCACCAGCAACTGCTGCGCATCGACTTCGAAGAACCTTTCGCCACCGACCCCCTGGCCCTCGGTGCCGAGGTCGACAACTTGCTCGAAGGCGTCAAGGTCCTGGTGTTGTCGGACTACGGCAAAGGCGCGTTGAAGAATCACCAGGCGCTGATCCAGGCCGCCCGTGCCCGTGGCATTCCAGTCCTGGCCGATCCCAAGGGCAAGGATTTTTCCATCTACCGTGGCGCCAGCCTGATCACGCCGAACCTCAGCGAATTCGAAACCATCGTCGGCGGCTGCGTCGATGAGCACGAATTGGTGAGCAAAGGCGCGCAGCTGATGCAAGACCTCGACCTTGGCGCCTTGCTGGTGACCCGTGGCGAGCATGGCATGACCTTGCTGCGCCCCGGTCACCCTGCGTTGCACCTGCCGGCCCGTGCCCGTGAAGTATTCGACGTGACGGGTGCCGGCGACACCGTGATTTCCACGCTGGCCGCGGCGATCGCTGCCGGCGAGGAACTGCCCCATGCGGTCGCCCTGGCTAACCTGGCGGCGGGCATCGTCGTCGGCAAGCTCGGCACGGCAGCCATCAGCGCCCCCGAGCTGCGCCGCGCCATCCAGCGCGAGGAAGGCTCCGAGCGGGGCGTGCTGGGCCTGGAGCAACTGCTGCTGGCCGTTGACGATGCCCGTGCCCACAACGAAAGCATCGTCTTCACCAACGGTTGCTTCGACATCCTGCACGCCGGCCATGTGACCTACCTCGAGCAGGCCAGGGCCCAGGGTGATCGCTTGATCGTCGCGGTCAATGACGATGCCTCCGTGAGCCGTCTCAAAGGGCCGGGCCGTCCGATCAACAGCGTCGACCGGCGCATGGCGGTCCTGGCCGGCCTGGGCGCGGTGGACTGGGTGATCAGCTTCAGCGAGGGCACGCCGGAAAACCTGTTGCGCCAGGTCAAGCCGGATGTGCTGGTCAAGGGCGGTGACTATGGGATCGACCAGGTCGTCGGCGCGGACATCGTCACGGCCTACGGCGGCACCGTGAAGGTGTTGGGGCTGGTGGAAAACAGCTCGACGACGGCGATTGTGGAGAAGATCCGCAATAACTGATGTGTCAGGCAAAGCGCAGAACCTGTGGGAGCGGGCTTGCTCGCGATAGCGGTGTGTCAGCCAAATCGAGGCTGAGTGATCCAACGCCATCGCGAGCAAGCTCGCTCCCACAGGGCCCACTGTCCAGCCAGGAAATGGGCAGCAGGCCTAACGAGCCACCTTGCGCGGCACGATCTTCTTGAGCAACTGCCGGGCCTTGCCCTTGAGTCGGGTCAGGCCCGACTCCTTGCCCGGTGGCGTCAGCCCTTGCTGGCGCAGCCAGTCCTTCCAGCGAATCCGCTCGTCACGTACCAGCCAGCCGTCCTGCCGGGCGAAACTTTCCGCCAGGTACAGCCCACGGGTGCTGGCCGGGTGTAGCTGATCCTTTTTCAAGGTATACAGCTCGGGCAAGGGTTGCCCATCCTGCAGCGGCATCAGGTACAGGTCCGGTCGCTTGCGGTCCAGGCGTGCCACCAACTGGTCGCCCTCCAGGCGCTCATCAACGTGAAACAGGCTCAGGGACTTGGCTTCCTTGGGCACGTCCAGGCGCAAGTCATAGATCAATTGCAGCGATGCCGTCGGCAGGTGCACGTAGGCCCGTGGCCGTTCGATCAGTTGCAGATTGGCGCTGCGCACCGGGCGGGCCGAGCCCGACAGGGGCGTCAGGCGAAACGGCAAGGCCTCGCGGTAGTGCAAGGCCGTGGCGTAGGGGGCTGGCAGCCAGGTGTCGTTGAAGCGCCCGCCCAGCCAGCCTTCAGGGGTTTCCAGCAGGCATTCTTCGGCGATCTCGCTGATGGCGGTGAGCAGCGGCAGGTTCAGTTCGTGGGCCGGGACGTAGCCGGAAATCAGCTTGAGCACCACGTCGCCGCGATCCTGCCGACGCTGGCGTACCAGCACCCAATAGTCGCGGTTCTGCCAATGCAGGGTCAGGCGCACCGAGACGCCCAGATTCGCCAGCTCCAGGGAAAAACGCTCGGCATCGGCCACCGCGACAGGACGGCGGCGCTGCAAGGTCTGGGCAAAATTCAGCGGCATCCCGACGCTCTGGTAAGTCAGGCCTTCGGGGGTCGCTTCGACGAACAGGGGCAGGGTCTTGAAGTTACTCGGATTCTTTCTGATGAGCGTACGCGGCATGTCGGCTCCTTCCTTCAGGCCGCGTAGGGCGGCGTCAGTGTTTACGCAGGACCGTGGCTACGGTCGCGACGTTATGGGCGAGGTGCAGCGGATTGATGGTGCCGACAATAGCACTGGCGACCCCAGGATGCTCAAACAACAGTTCGAAACTGGCTCGAACCGGGTCTACCCCAGGGCTCAGGCAGGCGTGGCCGCTGGCCAGGGCTTTTTTCACCAGGATCGCTTTGCCGTGCTCGTTGGCGTAGTCAATGACCGCCTTTTCGCCTCGTTCGTTCAGATTGTAGGTGACCATTGCGCAATCGCCTTGCTCCAGGGCCTTCAAGCCGCCGTCGACGGTCTTGCCGGAAAAGCCGAAGCCGCCGATCTTGCCTTCGCGCTTGAGCGCCGCCAGGGTCGGGTAGACCTCGCTGTCGTTGAGGATCGCCAGGTCGTTGCCGTCGGAATGCACCAGGACCAGGTCGATGTAGTCGGTTTCCAGGCGCTTGAGGCTGCGCTCCACCGAGAATCGGGTATGGGCTGCACTGAAGTCGTGGCGTGACTGGCCGTCACTGAATTCTTCGCCGACCTTGCTGACAATCACCCAGTCGTGACGTTGGCCGCGCAGCAGCGGGCCGAGGCGTTCTTCGCTGCGACCATAGGCCGGTGCGGTGTCGATCAGATTGATCCCCAGGTCGCGCGCGAGCTTGAGCAACATGCGCGCTTCGTCGTCATCGGGGATCTGAAAACCGTTGGGGTATTTGACGCCCTGGTCGCGGCCCAGCTTGACGGTGCCCAGGCCCAAGGGCGAAACCCGCGGGCCGTCATGGCCCAGAGGGCGATAGAAGTCATGCAGGGTCGCTTGGCTCATGGCAACAGTTGCTCCCAGGCTGGCACGCCCATGGGCGGCTTCGGCAGGTCCGGCAGCGGAGCCGGGTGACTGGGCTGGATGCCATCGCGTTGCAGCGCGTTGACCACCCGATCGGCGAAGTCCGGAGCCAGGGCCAGTTTGGTCGGCCAGCCCACCAGCAGGCGATCCTGCTCGGCGAGGAAGGCGTTATCCGGGCGGGTCAGGCCCGACTGCAACGGTTCGGCGCGGTCAACCCGCAACGTGGCCCATTGCGCTGTGCTGAGGTCGATCCACGGCAGCAATTGGCCCAGTTCTTTCTGCGCGACGGCGATCTGCTCGGCAGGCTCGCGGGCGATGGCATCGCCTTCGGCGAGGTCGCCCCCCAGGTACCAGACCCATTGGCCATTGGCGGCCGGGTGGGTGGTGACGGTGACGCGTGGCTTCGGTCCGCCGCCCAGGCAATGGGCGTAAAGCGGCTTGAGGCTCGGCCCCTTGGCCAGGACCATGTGCAACGGCCGGGTCTGCATGGCCGGTTTGTCCAGGCCCAGGGCTTTGAGCAGGTCAGCGGTGCCCGCGCCCGCGCTGAAGACAATGCGCTGGGCCCGAATCTCACGGTCGTCGACCTTCAGTCCGACCCATTCACCTGCTTCGCGCAGTGGCTCGATGCGCTGCCCGGCCAGCAGGCTGTCGCCGGCCAGTTCCGCCAGGCGCTCGATCAGGCTGGGAACATCCACCACCAACTCGGCCAGGCGATAGACCTTGCCTTTGAAGCGCTTGTCTTGCAGGGCCGGCGGCAATTGGTCGCCCTTGACCTGGTCGACCCGTCCGCGCACGGCCTTGCTGGCAAAGAAACTGGTGAGGTTGCCGGCCAGGGTGCCGGGGGACCAGAGGTAATGGGCATCGGACAGCATGCGCACGCCGGACAGGTCCAGTTCACCATCACCGTTCAGGGCTTCGCGCCAGCGGCGCGGCATGTCGGCGATGGCTTCCGAGGCCCCGGTCAGGGCGCCATGCAAGGCATATTTGGCGCCGCCATGGATGATGCCCTGGGATTTGACACTCTGCCCGCCACCGAGGCTGGCGCTTTCCACCAGCACGGTTGAAAACCCCAGGCGGCGCAAGCGCGCGTTCAGCCAGAGGCCGGCGACTCCGGCGCCGACAATCAGGATGTCGGTGGAAATAACGGATGGCATGCAGCGACCTCAGTGTTCAAGACGAGGGCGCAGTATACAGACTCGATGAGATGCGTCTGATCCCCCTGTTCAAGGTCAGTCCAACTGTGGCGAGGGGATTTATCCCCGCTGGGCTGCGCAGCAGCCCCAGAACCTGACAGCACGATATGCCAGTTGCCTTGAAAAAGGGGGCGCTTCGCACCCCAGCGGGGATAAATCCCCTCTCCACAAAGTATTCCAGTTTAATGACCGGTGTGTTTTCAGTGCCCGGCGGTCTTGGAAAACAGCTGGATCACCACCACCCCCAACACAATCAGCGCCATCCCCAGCATCGCTGGTACGTCCAGTTTCTGCCCGTAGATGAACAGCGCCGCCACGCTGACCATGACGATCCCCAGCCCGGCCCAGACCGCATAGGCCACGCCCACCGGTACGGTGCGCACCACCAGCGTCAGCATCCAGAACGCGGTGCCGTAGCCTACAACGACCAGCAGCAAGGGCAGGGGTGTGGTCAGGCCCTTGATCGCTTTCATCGAAACGGTGGCGATCACTTCGGCGCAGATGGCGATGGCCAGGTAGTAGTAGGCGTTCATGGGCGGTTCCTCTTTGACGGTGGCGTCTTTCGATGGGGTCATTCTAGAGATCGCCCAGATGCGGTAAAGTCATTACCTATCTGTAATGGAGATAGGTTGAGCCATGAACGTACAGTGGAATCTGGAGCAATTGCGGCTGTTTGTCGGGGTCGCCGAGAAACGTTCGTTTTCCGCCGTGGCCCGGGACCAGCGCAAGGCGCAATCGGCCATCAGCAGCGCGATCGCCATGCTGGAAGACGACTTGGGGGTGAGCCTGTTCGAGCGCAGCAGCGGCCGCCAGCCCAGGCTCACCGACGCGGGTGAAGCCCTGCTCGAAGAAGCCAGGGAAGTGCTGCGCCAGTGCGAGCGCCTCAACGGTCGGGCCCTGGCCTTGATGCGCGGGCAGGAGCCGTCGCTGCGCCTGGCCCAGGATGAAGCCATGCCCTATCAACCGGTCATCGACAGTCTGGCGGCCCTGGCCGAGCAATTTCCTACCCTCGAAGTGCAACTGGCCAGCGCCGCCCAGGGCGACGTGGCGCGCAAACTGGTGGAGCGGCGCGCCGACCTCGGCTTGCTGTTCTATCACGACCAGATCCCTGAGGCGCTGGAGCGCCGGGTACTGGGCAGCGTCGAAATGGTCACGGTGTGCGGCCGGGACCATCCCCTGGCGAACCATGGCTATGTGACCTGCCGGGAAATGGCCCGGCACCGCCAGTTGTTGATGGCGACCCAGTCCAGCGTCTATCCCGGCAGCGAGCAGGCCAGCCCGCAGGTCTGGCGGGCCGACAGTTTCTATGTGTTGGCCGAGTGGTTGAGGAGTGGCCTGGGCTGGGCCTGGCTGCCACGGCACGTGGTGCAGTACCCGGCGTACCTGGGGGACATGGTCGAACTCAGCAGCGAATGGACCCCGCCGGCCCTGGTGGTGGAACTGGTCTGGCGCCGCGACGAACCCCTGGGGCCGGCGGCCCGTTGGCTGGCGGAACGTTTTGCCGTGCAGTTGCAGGCGATCGGCTGAAAAACCGATAAACTCCGCCGCCATGAACAGAACTCTCTATAGCGCGTTGTTTTATCTGGGGCTGCCACTGGTAGCGATTCGGCTGTGGCTGCGGGCACGCAAGGCGCCGGCTTATGCCCGGCGCATCGGCGAGCGCTTTTCCTGGGGCCTGCCGGTCATGATGCCGGGAGGTATCTGGGTGCACGCGGTGTCGGTGGGCGAGAGCATTGCCGCCGCGCCAATGATCCGCGCCTTGCTGCAACGTTATCCACAGTTGCCCATCACCGTCACCTGCATGACGCCCACCGGGTCGGAACGGATCCAGGCGATGTTCGCCAACGAGCCGCGCATCCAGCATTGCTATTTGCCTTACGACTTGCCCTGTGCCGCCAAGCGTTTTCTCGACCGGGCCCGCCCGGTCCTGGCGGTGATCATGGAAACCGAGCTGTGGCCCAATCATATTCACCAATGCGCCAGGCGCGGCATTCCGGTGGCCCTGGCCAACGCGCGGTTGTCGGAGCGCTCGGCCCGGGGTTATGCACGCTTTCCCAAGCTCACCCGGCCCATGCTCGCCGAGATGAGCCTGTTCGCCGTGCAGACCGAAGCCGAAGCCGAGCGTTTTCGCCAGTTGGGCGCCCGGGTGGAAACCGTCGAGGTCACCGGCTCCATCAAATTCGACCTGACCATCGACCCGCAGTTGCTCGAAGACGCCAGCGCCTTGCGCCGCCAGTGGCAAGCAACCGAACGCCCGGTGTGGATCGCCGCCAGCACCCATGAGGGTGAAGACGAAGTGGTACTGGCGGCTCACCGCCGGTTGCTCGACAGTTATCCCGATGCGCTGCTTATCCTGGTGCCGCGTCATCCCGAGCGTTTCGACTCGGTGCACCAGTTGTGTGAAAACGAAGGCCTGGTCACGGTGCGGCGCTCCAGCGGCCAACCGGTTACCGCCCAGGCTTCGGTGCTGCTCGGCGACACCATGGGCGAACTGCTGTTTCTCTATGCGTTGGCCGACAGCGCGTTCGTCGGGGGCAGCCTGGTGCCCAACGGTGGACACAACCTGCTTGAGCCGGCGGCGCTGGCGAAACCGGTGCTCAGCGGGCCGCACCTGTTCAACTTCCTCGAAATCGCCGCGCAACTACGCGCTGCCGGAGCGCTGGCGGAAGTGGAAGATGCCGAAAGCCTGGCCCTGGCGGTGCAGCGTCTGTTCGAACTGCCCCGGGATGCCCAGCGCATGGCCGAGGCGGGGTTGAAGGTGATGCGCAGCAACCAGGGCGCGTTGCAGCGGTTGCTGGAGGGGTTGGGGCGGTTGCTCGCTGGACGGTGATCGTTCCCACGCTCTGCGTGGGAACGATCAGCATCAAGGCTATCGTCGTTATTGCGCCGGCCGCGAGCGCAACTGCTGCGACGCTGCCTGGGCCAGGTCCGGCGGCAGGAAGTCGCGGTCGGGGTTGTAGTCGGGCTTGAGGTAGCGCGACAGGTCCTGCAGGTCCGCCGGGCTCAACGTCCCGGCCGCTTGCTTCAGACGCAGGTTGTCGAGGATGTAGTCGTAGCGGGCGTTGTTGTAGTTGCGCACCGAGGTGTACAGCTGGCGCTGGGCATCGAGCACATCGACGATGTTGCGGGTACCCACCTGATAGCCGATTTCCGTGGCTTCCACCGCGCTCTGGTTGGAGATGATCGACTGGCGCCGGGCCTGGACCTGCTCCACGTCCGTGTTGACCGCTCGGTGCAGGTTCCGGGTGTTCTCCACCACCTGCCGGCGCAGGCCTTCGCGCTGCTGTTCGGTCTGGGTGAGCTGCGAGTAGGACTCGCGCACCTGGGAGCTGGTCAGCCCGCCGCTGAAAATCGGTATGTTCAATTGCAGGGCCAGCGTGCGTTGCTCTACGTCGCCGCTGTAGGCGCGACCGAATGCGTTCGGGTTGCTGAAGCCCAGGGCGTCGTTGTCACCTTTTTCATATCTCGCCACGGCGTCCAGGGTCGGCGCATGCCCGGCCTTGCGCTGGCGCAAAGTGTCTTCGGCGGCATCGACCGCGTAGTTGCTGGCCAGCAGGTTGAGGTTCTGCTTGGCCGCGGTATCGACCCAGGCCTTGGCGTCGTTCGGCGTCGGCGGCAGGATCGGCAGGGTGTGGACGATGCCCTGAAGCGAGTTGTACTGGCGGTTGGTCAGGGTGATCAGCGCTTCGAACGCGTCCTCGACCTGGCGCTGGGCGAGGATCCGGTTGGCGCGTGCGGTGTCGTAGCTGGCCTGGGATTGCAGCACGTCGGTCTTGTCCGACAGGCCGACGTCGAAGCGTTCGTTGGACTGGTCGAGCTGGCGCTTGAACGCGGCTTCCTCGGCCTTGGTCGAAGCCAGGTTGTCCTGGCTGCGCAGCACGTTGAAGTAGCTCTCGGCGCTTTGCAGGATCATGTTCTGCTCGGTGGCCGACAGTTGCAGTGCGGCCTGTTCATTCACCGACTTGGCGGCCTGGAACTGGAACCAGCGATCGGCACGGAACAAGGGTTGGGACAGCGTGGCCTGGTAGGAGCGGGCACTACGGCTGGCGACTGCGGCAGGCTGGTCGATATCGGTGCGCACATTGGCGACTTCCGCACCGCCGGACAGGTTCGGCAACAACCCGGCACGGGCCTGGGGCACCACTTCCTTCTGGGCACCATACTGGGCGCGGGCGGCCGCCAGGTCGGCGTTATTGTCCACCGCTTCCTGATAGACGCTCACCAGATCGGTTTTGGTGGTCAGGGGCGCTTCGGCAGCCCAGGCCATTCCGTTGGACGCACAAGACACGGCGAGGGCCAGTGAAAGTTTGCGCAGCATGAGGCGATCCCTACTTCTCGAATGTTTGCGCACAAGAGGCGCGGCGTAGCGAGTGTAGTTGCGCATAGGCACGGCAACAATCCTGTATATGCGCCATTCATCACGGCTTTTACCCGGGTGATGGCGTTCTGTGGTGGTTGTGTCTAGACTGGCCGGGTTCTTGTCGGGGTGCCTTGCTATGAGGCTGAGATCGAATAATTTCGGATCCCGTTGAACCTGATCAGGTTAACGCCTGCGTAGGGAACAAGATTTCTCGTCACCCGGCGAGTCCTCTTGTGCTTCGTCCGGGATGTCGTTCGACCATTGAACGCACTCGAGCAGCAAGCACAGCGTCCGCACTTTCGTGCAGGGACGTGTCCATTCGCTACAGGTTCGCTCCGACAAAAATCCACTGCCTGGATGTGTGTCTGGAGAGCCCGTGATGACGACAAAAGCAAAAAACGCGACCAACCTCAGCGATTCGGCCAAGGTCGATGAGCAATCGGTCCAGCCCTTTACCCGCTCGCAAAAAATCTATGTCCAGGGCAGCCGCCCGGATATCCGCGTACCCATGCGCGAAATCAGCCTCGACGTGACCCCCACCGACTTCGGCGGCGAAATCAACGCGCCGGTTGTGGTGTACGACACGTCGGGTCCGTACACCGACCCGAACGTGATCATTGACGTGCGCAAGGGCCTGGCCGACGTGCGTTCTTCGTGGATCGAAGCCCGTGGCGACACCGAACGCCTGGCGGGCCTGAGTTCCAACTTTGGCCAGGAGCGCCTGGCCGATCCCGAGCTGACCAAGCTGCGCTTCGCCCACGTGAACAACCCACGTCGGGCCAAGCCCGGTGCCAACGTCAGCCAGATGCACTACGCGCGCAAAGGCATCATCACCGCCGAGATGGAATACGTCGCCATCCGCGAAAACATGAAGCTGGAAGTGGCCCGCGCCGCCGGCCTGCTGGACCAACAACACGCCGGCCACAGCTTCGGCGCCAGCGTGCCGAAAGTCATCACCCCGGAATTCGTGCGCGATGAAATCGCCCGTGGCCGCGCGATCATCCCGGCCAACATCAACCACACCGAACTGGAACCGATGATCATCGGCCGTAACTTCCTGGTGAAGATCAATGGCAACATCGGCAACAGCGCGCTGGGTTCGTCCATCGAAGAAGAAGTGGCGAAGCTGACCTGGGGCATACGCTGGGGTTCGGACACGGTCATGGACCTGTCCACCGGCAAGCACATCCATGAAACCCGCGAATGGATCATCCGCAACTCGCCCGTGCCGATCGGCACCGTGCCGATCTACCAGGCCCTGGAAAAAGTCGGCGGCGTGGCCGAAGACCTGACCTGGGAGCTGTTCCGCGACACGTTGATCGAGCAGGCCGAGCAGGGCGTCGACTACTTCACCATCCACGCCGGCGTGTTGCTGCGCTATGTGCCGATGACCGCCAAGCGCGTCACCGGGATCGTCAGCCGTGGCGGTTCGATCATGGCCAAGTGGTGCCTGGCGCACCATAAGGAAAACTTCCTCTACACCCACTTCGAAGACATCTGCGAAATCATGAAGGCCTACGACGTCAGCTTCTCGCTGGGCGATGGCCTGCGTCCGGGCTCGATTGCCGACGCCAACGACGAAGCGCAGTTCGGCGAGCTGGAAACCCTCGGCGAGCTGACCAAGATCGCCTGGAAGCACGATGTGCAATGCATGATCGAAGGCCCCGGCCACGTGCCGATGCAGTTGATCAAGGAGAACATGGACAAGCAGCTCGAGTGCTGCGACGAGGCGCCGTTCTACACCCTCGGCCCACTGACCACCGACATCGCGCCGGGTTACGACCACATCACCTCCGGTATCGGTGCGGCGATGATCGGCTGGTTCGGTTGCGCCATGCTCTGCTACGTCACACCGAAGGAACACCTCGGCTTGCCGAACAAGGATGACGTGAAGACCGGGATCATCACCTACAAGATCGCCGCCCACGCGGCCGACCTTGCCAAGGGCCACCCGGGTGCGCAGATCCGCGACAACGCCTTGAGCAAGGCGCGTTTCGAGTTCCGCTGGGAAGACCAGTTCAACCTCGGCCTGGACCCGGACACTGCCCGTTCGTACCACGACGAAACCCTGCCGAAGGACTCGGCCAAGGTGGCGCATTTCTGTTCGATGTGCGGGCCGAAATTCTGCTCGATGAAAATCACCCAGGAAGTGCGCGAGTACGCCGCCAACCAGCGCATTGAAGCGGTGGATGTCGACGTTGCCCAAGGCTTGGCGGAGCAGGCGGAGCGGTTCAAGCAGGAAGGTAGTCAGCTTTATAAGAAAGTTTAAGCGGCAAGCTCCAAGCGGCAAGCTGCAAGTTAGAAGCAAAAGCGCAATCCGCTTTTTCTTGATGCTTGCAGCTTGAAGCTTGCAACCCCTTTTCACCGAGATACTTCTCTTGAACACCTATTCCCCCGACATCGCGATCCCCACCGACAAACGCGTCTTCGGCGCCCGCGATCTGTTTTCCCTGTGGTTCTCCCTCGGCATCGGCCTGATGGTCCTGCAAGTCGGCGCCTTGCTCGCACCGGGCCTGGGCCTGAGCGGTTCGTTGCTGGCGATTTTCCTCGGCACGCTGGTGGGCGTCCTGTTGCTGGCGGCGGTCGGGGTGATCGGCAGTGACACAGGCCTGTCGGCCATGGCCGCCCTCAAGCTCAGCCTGGGCGGCAAGGGCGCGAGCGTGCCGGCGGTGTTGAACTTGCTGCAATTGATCGGCTGGGGCTCGTTCGAAATCATCGTCATGCGCGATGCCGCCAGCCTGCTCGGCGCGCGAGCCTTCAACGAAGGCAGCCTGGGCTCCAACCCGCTGCTGTGGACGTTGTTCTTCGGCGCCCTGGCGACCCTGCTTGCCGTGAGTGGGCCGTTGACCTTCGTGCGCAAGGTCCTGCGCAAATGGGGCATCTGGCTGCTGCTGGCGGCCTGCATCTGGTTGACCTGGAACCTGTTTGCCAAGGCCGACCTGGCGGCGCTGTGGGCCCAGGCGGGCGATGGTTCGATGCCGCTGGCGGTAGGGTTTGACATCGCCATTGCCATGCCGCTGTCGTGGTTGCCGCTGATCGCCGACTACTCACGTTTTGGCCAGCGCGCCAAAAATGTCTTTGGCGGCACTGCCGTGGGTTTCTTCATCGGTAATTTCTGGCTGATGAGCCTGGGCGTGGCCTACACCCTGGCCTTCGCGCCGAGCGGTGAAGTCAACGCGTTGCTGCTGGCCCTGGCCGGTGCCGGGCTGGGCATTCCGTTACTGCTGATTCTGCTGGACGAGTCGGAAAACGCCTTCGCCGACATCCACTCGGCGGCAGTGTCCAGCGGCATGCTGTCGGGGTTGAAGGTCGAGCACCTGGCCTTGGCGATTGGCGTCATCTGCACCTTGATCGCCTGCTTCGCACCGTTGGCGCAATACCAGAACTTCCTGTTGCTGATCGGCTCGGTGTTCGCGCCGCTGTTCGGCGTGGTGCTGGTGGACCACTTCATCCTGCGCAAACGCAGCAGCCAAGTGGTGTCAGCCGCGTTGCGCTGGCCGGCCCTGTTGGCCTGGCTGGGTGGGGTGAGCACTTATCACGTGCTGGCCAACCTCTATCCGGATGTCGGTGCAACCCTGCCGTCGCTGGTTCTGGCAGGGTTGCTGCAACTGCTGTTGGGTCGGGCTTTCAGCTACGGCCGGGGAACAGCTCGGGCTTGAGGATGCCATTGAGGCGGGGATAGGCGATCTTCAGTTCGATGTGACCCAGGGCGTACGGCGCGATGGTGCTCACTTCGTACTTGAGGATCACCCCGCCGTAGGTCAGCGCCACGTGCGGGGTTTTCTGGAAGGACCACTGTTTCAGGAACTCGGGCTCCTGATCCAGCTTGGTGCTGATCAGCCAGCTGTTGTGGGCGACTTGCGCAGCTTTCCAGAAGGCTTCTTCCTGGCCTGGCAGCAGCATGTCCGACAGAGTCAGTACCTTGTGCTGCTGGCGCGAATAGTTGATGAAGCCGCGCCCTGGCGTGCCGTGGGCACCGCCGGTGTCCAGGTAGCTGGACAATTCGATGATCACCAGGCCGTCATGTTGCTCGCGTACCTTGGCCTGCAAATAGCTGCTGTTGCGCGGTGCGGCGTTGCGCAAAAACTGTTCGCGATAGGCCGCCAGCGTCGGTGCCACCGGTGCGTCCTGGGTGCGGGTCATTTGCAGCAGGCGTTTTTCGACGATGCCGTCCAAGGCGGGCTCGGTGGGAAAGTGCAGGGTATCGATGTTCACCAATGGGCAGTCGGCGCTGGCACAGCCGGGTTGCAGTTGTTCCGAAGCGTCGCGGGTGGTCTCCAGCGGTGCGCGATAGTTGGGTTGGAACAGGCTTTGGCAAGCGCCCAGGGTCAGGGCAATGGCAGCCACGGAGGCGGTTTTGAAAAGCGACATGGGCGTCCTTCATGAAACACGGAAAGGCAAAAAGTTACCCGCTTCGACTGTCGGCAAGGCAATCAGTTCGCCACTAAGCTCATTAGAGTGATTTTCAGCGCAGCCGTCCATCCCGATCACCGGAAAGGGGCTGCATCAAAGGGTACGGGCGCGTTAGGATGGCGCGAAGCCGAGGTTGGAACCTCGTATTGATCCATTGCACACGAGGATTGTCATGACCGACTTCGCCAACGCCGCACCGAACACCGTGGACATCGTCAAGCGTGAAACCTGCTTCAAGGGTTTCTATAAGCTCGACCGCCTCGTCTTGCGCCACGAGTTGTTTGCCGGTGGCATGAGCCGTGAGATCAGCCGTGAATTGTTCGTGCGTCATGACGCGGTGTGTGTGCTGCCCTACGACCCGCAGCGCGATGAAGTGGTGCTGATCGAGCAGTTTCGCGTGGGAGCCATTGGCAAGACCACCAACCCCTGGCTGGTGGAACTGGTGGCCGGCCTGATCGACAAGGATGAGCAACCGGAAGAAGTTGCTCATCGCGAAGCGCAGGAGGAAGCTGGGCTTGTCTTCGCTGCGCTTTGGCCGATGACTCAGTATTTTCCATCGCCAGGCGGCAGCAACGAATTCGTACATTTGTTCTTGGGGCGTTGCGACAGCACGGGGGCAGGCGGCCTGCATGGCCTTCTGGAAGAAGCCGAAGACATTCGGGTGAAGGTCTGGGCCTACGAAGATGCCTTGCAAGCCGTGCGCGACGGGCGTATCTGCAACGCGGCCAGCATCATTGCCTTGCAATGGCTGGCCTTGAATCGCGATGAAGTGAGGGGGCTATGGTCCTGAACAAGCTGCGCGACCGCTATCGCGTCGATCTGGTGGGGTTGCAGGCCGCCTGCGAGGCCAACTACGCCCGCCTGATGCGCTTGTTGCCGGACATGCGCAACGACCCCTTGCCGCGCCGCATCGCCGTGACCCACGGCGACCAGATGCTCGGCGTACTGGCCCTGGAAGTGCTGCAGACCTGTCCCTACACCACCACCTTGCAGGTGCGCCAGGAACACAGCCTGCCCTGGTTGCCGGTGCCGCAGCTGGAGGTTCAGGTCTATCACGATGCGCGCATGGCCGAAGTCGTCAGCGCCGAGCATGCACGACGCTTCCGTGGCATCTATCCTTACCCCAATGCCTCGATGCACCAGCCGGACGAAAAGGCCCAGTTGAACCTGTTCCTGGGCGAGTGGCTGAGTCATTGCCTGGCGCTGGGCCACGAGTTCGAAGTCGTTCGGTAGTTGTGAACCGGTTCCGGTTCGCGGGTTTCCCCTTTCGATCGTCCCCCAGCATAATTGCGGCTTCATGCAACGGCGTGATTGCGCCTGGGAGAAAGCGATTTGCCGAGCGTATCCAGCTTGACCACTGCCGATGCGGCGTTGTTGGTCCAACTGTCCGATAGCCATTTGTTCGCCGAGGCCGATGCCTCGTTGCTGGGCATGAATACCCGTGACAGTTTGCGGGCGGTCATCGATCTGGTGCTCGAGCAGCAGCCGGACATTGACCTGATGCTCGCCACGGGGGATCTGTCCCAGGATGGCACGCTGGAGTCCTACGCGGCGTTTCGGCAGTTGACCGCCCGAATCGATGCGCCGGCGCGGTGGATCCCCGGCAACCATGACGAGCCGCGGGTGATGCTCGAGGCGGCGGTCAAGAGCACGTTGCTCGATCCGGTGGTGGACATCGGCAATTGGCGGGTGACGATGCTGGACTCGGCCGTGCCGGGTTCGGTGCCGGGGTTTTTGGCCGAGGAGCAGCTGATTCTGTTGGCCAATGCGTTGAGCGAGGCGCCTGAGCGGCATCATCTGGTGTGTCTGCATCATCATCCTGTTTCGATTGGGTGTGCGTGGATGGAGCCTATTGGGTTGCGTAATCCGGAGGCTTTGTTTGCGGTGTTGGATCGGTTTCCACAGGTGCGGGCGGTGTTGTGGGGGCATGTGCACCAGGAGGTTGACCGGGTCCGTGAGGGGGTTCGGTTGTTGGCTTCGCCTTCGACCTGTATTCAGTTTGAGCCGGGCAGTGAGGATTTTGCGGTGGGCTCGCAGGCGCCGGGGTATCGGTGGTTGCGGCTCTTGCCGGATGGGCGGTTGGAGACGGGGGTTGAGCGGGTGGTTGGGTTTGCGTTTACCCCGGACTATGAGTCCAACGGGTACTGAGTTCGGCCCAACTGTGGGAGCGAGCTTGCTCGCGATGGCGGTCTGATGGAGTACATATCCATTTCTGCGGTAACGGCTGCTGACGGTTCCGCTCTTACAGCGGGTCACTTTTGGCAAACGCCCCAAAAGTAACCAAAAGGTCTTTGCCCCACCACTCGGCACCTCGCCTAGGCTCGGTGTGCCCTCACTCCGGCATTACTCCGTGGGCCGCCGCGAAGGGCCATCCATGGCCCAGCGCGGCTACCTCGGCATCCATGCCGAGGTGCCCACTGCGCAATACCTGCGTTCGGCCAGCGTGGTCAACGGGGCCCCCAGATCAAAAGCCCGCCGAGGCGGCCTTATAGCCGGCCTGGCTCTTGCGGGGGTGTACACCCATCAGACTTGTTTGAGCTGGACCTGTGGGAG
>NZ_FMUZ01000079.1:0-3927 GCF_900101575.1 Pseudomonas sp. NFACC37-1
AAAGCCTGGCCCATTGATTCGCCTTGCTGCTGGGCTTCCTGATCGCTCATTCCCTTCTGTGCCTGGACGGTGATCGGGGCGTTGATGCTGATTGATGCACCAGTGCCAAGCCCAGATCCGCTAGGCTGCGATTCATTGAGAAACTTCGTGAGATCTCTGTTTTGGTTAGGGTTCAAAACACGCTCACCGCCGTCAAGCAGCCAAGTCCCCTCTTTGGGAATGTTGTCTATGCCGTTGTGAGCCATACCTGCTATTGCGGTGGCAGACATTATTCCCACCGAGGCATAGCCCAAGCCGCGCACCGTAGCCGCCATCGGTGGGCCAGCGATGGGCCCCAGTTCAGCAAGAGCCCGGACAGCCGCTAATTCAGTGTTTATCACTGCCTGGGCGATGCTCGCCGCCTTCGAAGCGAGAAACATCACTTTATAAACAGTGGATGATTCGCCCCCGAGTTCCTTGAGCATGTCCGCGGCGTCGCCGGTCACGGTGGCAAATGTGCCTAGCGTTGCGGCGCGCCAAGACGCCTGAAGAGATTGCTGCTGTTCGTTGCTTCGCCGCATGATCTCGTAGACGTTATCAGCGTACTGTTGCTCATTGAGCAGCTTCTCATCGAGGTAATCTTTTTGCCGCTGAAGCTCATCCTCGCGCCATTTGTCCAGTTCGCCTTGGGCTGCGACAACTTTTACCAGCTCACCCGCCGGGCCGTTAACTGAAGCGTCGAGGCCGCCGAATTGCGGCGCCTCGGAGACAGTTGATGCACTGATTCGCTCGATCGATTTAGCGTATTCATCACCTGTTACCTTGGCCTCCTTCAGAATTTTGATCCTGTCGCGGAGCTGTGTATTTGCTTTTTCCGCAGGTGTCATCAACTCCACAACTAGAGACTTGTAGCTCTCAAGTGCCTTCGTTTGATCCTCGTATGCCGAGACCGCAGAAAGTGCAGCATCGGCCGAGGTCAACTGCGCCTGGGTGGCACCTTTCAGGGAAAGCTGCAGTAGCGCCGCCTCCTTGCTCGACAAACCGAGAAGCTTCGCCTGCATCTGCAACCCTTCAACTTCGGATTGGATCTGCTTGAATTTTTGCTGTGCCTCGGTGGCCGACTTGGTCGTTCCATCCAATGATGCTATCTGCTTATCGATATCAGCCAGAGCGCGCTTGTAACGCTCAATGTTGTCCGGATCCTTTGACATCGCGGCGACCAGCGCGGATCGATCACCCTGCAACTTGTCTAGTTTGTCATAAGAATCAAGAAGCTTGAGGGTTATACCCGAAGCACCTTTCCGACTTTCAGTGACCTTTTTTTCCTGCTCATTGAGCGTCGTTGTTGCGACAACGAGATCCTTCGTTTTCTTTTCCGACCAACCCATCTGCTCGGTGTATGCCTTATAGCTTGCCAGGCGCTGGTCGGAGGCTTGTTTAGCAGCGGCAAGGTCTTGCCCGAACAGATCGCCGACAGCCAGAGTCGGGTTGGTTATAAACTTGTTCAAGCTGCCATTGGTTGACTGATACGAAGCTAAGTTGTCGTTTAGCTCTTGCTCCTGAGCAACGCCAGCTAAATGCCTATCTTTATCTGTCCCGGTGATCTGCGCCTTCAATACTTGATACTGGTTTGCGAGATTCTTTAGATCGTCAGGCAACTTCGCCAACCCTAAAGCTGCGGCACCCGTCAGCTTTACGACCCAGCTTGCAAGATCCGACATATTCTGCTGGAACATTGGATCGGTGATTATGTCCCGAAGACCATCAAGCGAATCCTGCAATGGATCCAGATTCACGTTGGCAAGCCCGCTCACGAACTCATTGCGAAGCCCCTGGGCTTGAGCTTCGAGGTCTTTGATAACTTCGTTAGCCTTGACCAAATTGGCAATCTGGGCAGGGTCCATTGCGATTCCGAAATCGCTGGCTTGCTTCATAAACTTGTTGAGGCCCGCCGCACCGTTTTCCAGAAGCGGAAGCATGCGCGAGAGATCATTCCCCAAACTTTCAAGGATGTTAATTTTTTCGGATTGTGAGCCTACCTTTTTTAAGCCATCGGCAATCGCAAGCAACTGCTTATCTGGCGAAAGATCGGCTAGTTTTTCTGCTTCCAACCCCAGCTTCTTGAGTGCATCAATTGCCTCCCCACCGCCAGTTACAAGCGCGTCACCGATTTTGTCACCGATGTCCTTGAATATGTCGGCCATGTTGTCGCCGCTTAACCCGGCGCGTTCGGCGGCGTACTGCCATTGTTGAAGGACGCCGACACCAACGTTCAGGGACTTGGCCCATTTCTCCGTTTCGGCAGTGTTCTCGGCAGTGTTCTTCAGCATCAGCAACGATGCAGTTCCTACGCCAAGAGTCGCAGTCGTCACCGCAGCCAGCGCGGTACCTACCTTTTTACCGACCTCTTCGGCGCTCTTCTGGATCTCACCGAGACGTTTTTGTGAGACGCGCCCAGCCTTGTCCATGCCCTGTTCAAATCCACCTATCCTGGCGATCAAATCCAGCGTCAAAGTGCCAAGCGATCGGGTTGCCATACAATTCTCCAGGCGAAAAAAAACCCGCCTGGGCGGGTCTAGCGTTACATGCGCGTCGTGCAGTACGGATCGGCACTGGTTAGTCCAGGATCTCCGCGAAACGTGACATCCCTGGAGCCTGAGTAAGGAGCCCGTCCGATCAAAGCATCCCCAGCGCGCCGCACAGCCATACGAGTTCCGTCTTGGAACAGCAGCGAGCCGGATGAGTACTTCAATCTGCCCACCACCCGCTTGTCATTCCAAACCGAACAGCTTTTCCCAGTGCCATCGGATTCAAGCTTTAAGGTTAAAAGATAAGGCCCGCTAGAGCCTGTCCATAAACCAACGCTGTCTGCTGGAGGCGCTGTCGGAGATACCGACCCAAAGTCGTTGTTCAGGATATCAGTTGTCCCGAACGAGCATCCCCCAAGCAGTGTCATTCCAAGCGCAAGCAACACAGTTCTCATCTATCAAAACTCCTGTTCTGTAGACCCTATCATCTGCGCCACGAACATGACGGTCAAACCCAGCTTTCCATTGCCTGCTCCAATGTCACCACCGGTGGCGGCTCGTGCGGCATAAACGTACTAAGTTCTTGTTTCCCGCCGGCAGCCAAATGAACCTGACGAGCCACGATTGCGCCCGCCAGTTCCAGCCTGTACCCAACATTGAATGAACCGTACCGATCCCTATATCTCACCCAAGCCATCGCTTCTGAGAACGACATATTGGCCTTGGCTTCTTCGATTGTGCGCCCTCCGACTCCACTCAGCACAAGTTCGTGCCAAAACTCATCGGAGGGTTTTAGTTTTTTGGGCTGCTGTTGACCTCGTTCACTGCTGCAAGGAACAAAAATCCGAGGTCATTGGAAAGGGCGAACGCATTTTCATAGGTCAACTGCTCCTCGCCCTTATCTCCCAGCAGAACGCAGGCCGCTATGTATTTTGCATTTCGGCTGCTCTGGTCGTCTGCCGGAGCAAACAAAGACTCGATCACTCCGAAAGACTGCCGTCGAACATGAATGAAAAACTTATCAGTGACCGTTTTCCCCGTGTCCGGATTCTTATGCTTCCAGACTATTTCCTTTTTCACCAGGCCGTCGGCCACGATGCCGCCGGCTCTTTTCAGCTCCTCAAGATTCATCGTTGACCCCTTACGCGGTTACTTTGCGAATCCAGGCGGAACCGCCCGAACGCTGGATAGTGGCGGCGGTGCTCACCACGGCGTTGGCCGCGAAGTCGAACGGGAAGTCAGAGACGTACCCGTCGAAAACAAACCAGGTTCGGGTGTTTGGCAGGCTGAGCCCGCCATCGCCAAGCTCAGCAGTGGCCGCTGCTCCGGTACCGGCGCCGCCGGTAAAGGCAACAGTAGGAACTGAGGTATAACCGGACCCTGGGTTGGTAATCGTAATGCCGGTCACTGCGCCGCCCGA
>NZ_FMUZ01000041.1:0-45552 GCF_900101575.1 Pseudomonas sp. NFACC37-1
GGCTGGAAGGGATATTTCGGCTTGTCGCAAACTCCCAGAATCTGGCGAGAGTTAGATGAATGGATACGACACCGACTACGAGCAATCCAGCTCAAGCAATGGCGGCGTAGTTCAACGATCTATCGAGAGCTACGCAGGTTGGGTGCAAGTGAGGCTACTGCTCGCAAAGTGGCGGGAAGCTCTCGCTGCTGGTGGCGCAATAGCGCTCTTGAACTCAACCGAGTGCTCGATATAGCGTGGTTCGACAGAACGGGTTTACCGCGTCTCTCCTGACCTCAATCTCTCGAACCGCCCGGTGCGGACCCGCATGCCGGGTGGTGTGGCAGGGGAACGGCCTATGAAGGCCGTCTCCTATGCCGATTGCCTTGGATTCATGACGCGGTGCCAATCTCCCTGTGGGAGCGAGCTTGCTCGCGATAGCAGTGTGTCAGTTCATATATCCGGCACTGACCCCCGCTATCGCGAGCAAGCTCGCTCCCACATTGGGATGCGGTTCAGTTCAGGCATTGGCGGGACGGGTGACAGCGACACGCTCAGCCGTGGCGGCTGGTCGGTACAGGATGTAGTAGTAACACCCCAGGCAAATCAGCCAACAGAACACCGCCGTCCACACGTTATGGGAAAAGAAGTGCGCCCCTTGCATCATCCGCCCCAGGGAAAACACCGTGCCCAACGTAAAGGCGAATACCAAGGCCCGGCGGGCCAGGCGCGGGCGGCGGTCGCGCAGGACGAAGAACAGCGCAAACAATGTGAACCCGGTGGCGGCGTGACCGCCAGGCCAGCATCGACCGGGTTTGTCGGTGGCCGGGCGTGGGCTGAGCAGCTCACTGTAGGTTTCCTGGCCGCCGAACTCCTTCAGGCTCCAGGGGCATTGCACCGCCGTCACCGCTTTGATCGGTGTGACGAAGGACGTCGCCAGCGCCAGGGACAGCACCAGGCAACCCAGTTCCCGTTTGAACGGTTTGAGCCGGGCGATGAAAAACGTACCGATGAACCCGAGGATCGCCAGCACGGAGAACGCGATCACCACCTCCTTGGCTCGATCGTGCAGGATGTCCTCCAGAAAAAAACTGTGCCGACCGATAAAACCACCCGCCATCGGGTCGTAAAACAGCTTGGCCACGTCCATGTCCAGGGTGGTCAGTTCCAGCAGCACCAGAATGGCTGCGACAATGGCAGGCAGGCCCAAGGCAACCCGGAAATTCAGCGGTCTGGAAGCGGGGCGGATGGCGGTGGAGACCATGGCAATACCTTTGATGGGAGTTTTCTTAAGCAGCGCGTTGCGCAGTCTGGCCTGCGTCGCGTTGGGGCGGTGTGAATGTTGGGTGAAAAACTCGTCAATGACCGTGCAGCCCTGTTCCTGGGTGCACTTGGCCTTTGTGGGAGCGAGCTTGCTCGCGAAAGCGTCGCTACATTCAACATGGATGGCGGCTGATCCACCGCATTCGCGAGCAAGCTCGCTCCCACAGGGGAACCTTCACTGCTACGGCGGATACAACCCTAGCCGTGGGCCACGCTTGGCCGTAAGCTGCGCGGGCCAAGCCAGCCGTTAACTGTGTACGCAGAGGTGCCCATGCGAATTCTATTGGTCGAAGACAACCGCGACATCCTGGCCAACCTGGCCGATTACCTGGGGCTCAAGGGCTACACCGTCGATTGTGCCCAGGACGGTTTGTCGGGGTTGCACCTGGCGGCGACCGAACACTACGACCTGATCGTGCTCGATATCATGCTGCCAGGCATCGACGGCTACACCTTGTGCAAGCGCCTGCGCGAAGACGCCCGACGCGATACGCCGGTGATCATGCTCACCGCCCGGGATCAGTTGGATGATCGCTTGCAGGGCTTCAAGTCCGGCGCCGATGACTACCTGATCAAACCGTTCGCCTTGTCGGAACTGGCGGCGCGGATCGAAGCCGTCATGCGTCGAGCCCAGGGCGGTGGCCGGCGTGCCTTGCAGGTCGGCGACCTGAGCTACGACCTCGATACCCTCGAAGTGACGCGCGAAGGCAAGCTGCTCAAGCTCAACCCCGTGGGCCTCAAGCTGCTGGCGGTATTGATGCAGAAAAGTCCCCATGTGCTGCGCCGCGAAATCCTCGAGGAAGCGTTGTGGGGCGATGATTGCCCGGACAGCGACAGCTTGCGCAGCCATGTCCATCAACTGCGCCAGGTGATCGACAAACCGTTCGACAAGCCGTTGTTGCACACCGTGCACGGCGTCGGCTATCGCCTGGCCGAGGGCCGCGATGGAGTTTAAGCAGAGCCTCGCCCAACGGATCATCATCGCCTTTGCGCTGATGAGCGCATTGGTGGCAGGCGCTTTCGCCATGGGCATCGTGGCGACGGTCCATTTGGTCGAAGAGAAACTGATTTCCGCCGGGCTTGGCGGTGATTTGCAACGCCTGCTATTGATGGACAGTGTCTCGGACTGGAACCATCGGCCGGAACCCGACCAGTTGTTTTATTTCAGCGGCGGCCCGGGGGACTTCGAGTTGCCCAAGGATCTGCGCCATCTGGAGCGCGGTTTCCACGAGGTGTTTCGCGAGCAGTTGTCCTATCACGCCATGGTCGAGATCGTTGACGGCCGACACTATGTGTTGCTGCAAGACCAGAGCGACTTCGAAGAGCGCGAACGGGTGCTGTTTGCCGTAGTGCTGGTGGGCTTCGTGCTCAGCCTGGCGCTGGCGGTATTTCTGGGCTGGGTCCTGGCACGTCGGGTGATGGCGCCCGTGGTCCGCCTGGCCCGGCAAGTGCGTCATCGCGATCAGCTCCTGGGGCTCGCGCCGCCGCTGGCCCCGGATTATGCCGCCGATGAGGTGGGTGAACTGGCGGTGGCGTTCGACGCCACACTGGGGCGTTTGCGCCAGGCCTTGACCCGCGAGCGGTTGTTTACCAGCGACGTGAGCCACGAGTTGCGCACACCGTTGATGGTCCTGGCGACCTCGTGTGAGTTGCTGTTGGAAAACCCGGCGCTGGACCCGCGCGGTCGTACCCAGGTCGAGCGCATCAATCGGGCCAGTGAAGAGATGCGCGAGCTGGTGCAGACCTTCCTGATGCTCGCCAGGGCCGAGCGTGAAGACAACGGCATGTCGCCTCGGCTGACCCTGGGGCAGGTGGCCGAGAACCTCCTTGGCGTGTGGCGTGCCCCCATCGAATCCAAAGGCCTGACGTTGATCTTCGAACCTGGGCAAACCGTCGACACTCTGTATAACGCCACGTTCCTGACGGCCGTGATGGGCAATCTGTTGCGTAACGCCCTGCACTACACCGACCAGGGATACATCCGCCTTTCGCTGACCACCACCGGATTCGTGGTCGAGGACAGCGGCGTGGGGATCCCGGAGGAGAAGCGCGAGGCGATGTTCGAGCCGTTTGTGCGCGGTAACGAAAAACGCGGCGAGGGCTTGGGATTGGGCTTGTCCCTGGTGCAGCGCATTTGCGAGAACCAGGGCTGGACAGTCAGCCTCAGTACGATGGAGCCCAATGGTTGCCATTTCGAGGTGGAATTGAATCCAAAGGGCTAAACCTCTATGCCGAAAAGTCTTGTAAACATTGGAGCGTTTACCTGACTTTATTTTCACAAAGGCATGACATTCCGATTCATAAGGTGGGCCGATCAGTCATCGAGGCCCGCCTAATGTCCAAACCTATCAAGCTGGAATTTTCTGAAAAATACGATGAGCAGCACGCCAGGGAATATTTTCATAAGCATCGCCGTGGCTTGAGTCGCCGTCTTTCCAACCAGCGAGACCAACAACTGGCCCGGCGTGCATTGGCCCTGGTCGGAGACCCCGGCCTGGTCCTGGACCTGCCCTGCGGTGCCGGGCGCTTCTGGTCTCTGTTGGCCGAAAAACCCAACCGAGTCATCATCGGCGCCGACAATTCCGAGGCCATGCTCAGTACTGCATTGGAGGCCCAACCGACCGACGTGGTGAAACGGGTACGGCCCTTGCACACTTCTGCGTTCGACATCGCCTTGCCTGATAACGCCGTCGACAGTATTTTTTGTATGCGTTTGTTGCATCACATCGGTGAACCCTCGCACCGACTGGCGATTCTGAAGGAATTCGAGCGTGTCAGCCGTGACAGCGTGATCGTTTCATTGTGGGTCGATGGCAATTTCAAGGCCTGGAAACGCAAGCGTCTGGAGCGCACCCGTGGGCAGAAAGACTACCAGAATCGATTTGTGTTACCGACAGATACAGTAGAGGAAGAGTTTCGACAGGCTGGGTTTCGCATTCAGGAACGGCTGGATTTCCTACCGCTCTATGCCATGTGGCGAGTTTATGTATTACGCAAGAGGTAACAGCATGGTTGTGCAGGCAGTAGAGACAACTGGCATTTCCCGCAACAGCTTCGAACATTTTTGGAACCAGCAAGGTGAGTGGGTGGAAGAACCCAACGTGCGACGTGGCGGTGAAAGCGGCGTGCAGCGGATCAACAGCATCGATGGCGACCTGATGTATGCCAAGCGTCAAACGGGGCACATTTATCGCAGTTGGTTGCATCCGCTCGGTCGACCGACCGTACTGCGTGAGCAAGACGCGCTGCTGGCGTTGACCCAGTTGAATGTCCGCGTGCCAGAGCTGATCTTTTGTGGTGCCCAGCGTGACCCCGTCCACAAGTGGCGTGCGCTGTTAGTGACCCATGCGCTGGATGGCTTCGAGGAGATCGAGCATTGGTATGCCGGCGGCGGACGTGAGCGCCATGGCGAAGCGGTGCATGATCAAATCCTCCAGGCCCTGGCTGAGAACCTGGCCCGCATGCACAAGGGCCGTTGGCAGCATGGCTGCCTCTACATCAAGCATGTTTTTGTGCGGGTGACAGGAGAGGGCGAAGCGGCCAAGGCCGAAGTGGCCCTGCTGGATCTGGAGAAATGTCGCCAGCGCCTGACGGCCCGGCGTGCGGCCTCCCATGACCTGAAGCAACTGCGGCGCCATTCGTCATTCCGCGATGCCGATTGGAAAAAACTCGTCTACTTTTATGAGGCGGCGTTTGGCAGCGCTATCAAAGGTTTATAGCCATGAAACTAGAAATTGCTAGAGGTTTGTTTTTAGTCGGAGCCCTGGCAGTTACGTCGATGGCGGTGGCTGTATGGGAACAGCCTCGTTCGCAGATCCTCAGTGCCTCCAGTACGGGTGCGCATTGTCCCCTGCCGCGTGTGGCAAAGGCGAGCGAAGCGATCCGACCGGACGATGATCTGCTGCTGTTCATGTTCAGCCTGTCCCAAGGCATGAGGCCTCAGAGTTGAACATCACGAAGCCAAAAAGGCCTCGCCTGTGCGAGGCCTTTTTTTTCCTGCCGCAATCTCCAGTCGAGCACTAAAACCTGTGGCGAGGGAGCAAGCTCCCTCGCCACAAAAGCCATCCGGTTCCCTTCTGGCCGCCTTCAGGGTTTATCGGGCCTGGCCAGCAATGTGTAGACGCAGGGCAGCACAAACAGGGTGAACAAGGTGCCAATCGACATGCCCGTGGCGATCACCGTGCCGATGTCGAAGCGGCTCACTGCCCCGGCGCCGGTGGCGAAGATGAGCGGCACCATGCCAAACACCATCGCCGCAGTGGTCATCAGCACCGGTCGCAGACGAATCGACGCGGCTTGTTCCACGGCTTCGCGCGGCGACAGGTTCTGTTCCCTGCGCAACTGGTTGGCGAACTCGACAATCAGGATCCCGTGCTTGCTGATCAGGCCGATCAACGTCACCAGGCCCACCTGGGTGTAGATGTTCATGCTGGACCAGCCGAGGAACAGCGGAATCAGGGCTCCGCAAATGGACAACGGCACGGTCACCAGGATCACCAGCGGATCCCGGAAGCTTTCGAACTGCGCGGCCAGCACCAGGAAGATAATCGCCAGGGCCAGGGCAAAGGTCACCCACAACGCGCTGCCCTCCTGTACGAATTGGCGTGAAGCCCCGGCGTAATCGAAGGCGAACCCCACCGGCGCTTCCTCCCGGGCGATCTGGCGGACGGTCTCGATGGCCTCGCCCATGCTCACGATGGGAAAGCCTGAAATCGTCACCGCATTGAGCTGCTGGAACTGGTTCAGTTGCCGCGGTCGCGCCCGGTCGCTGACCTTGATCAGGGTCGATAGCGGTAGCGATTCACCCTTGGCATTTTTCACGTAGTAATTGTTCAGCCAGTCCGGGTTGTCCCGGAACGGCCGTTCGACCTGGGCGATGACCTTGTAGCTGCGGCCTTCGAGGGTGAAGCGATTGATCTCCGATTCCCCCAGCAGCGTCGCCAGGGTGCCGCCCAGGTCCTGCATGGAAACGCCCATCTGGGCGGCCTTGGCGCGATCGATATCCACCACGACTTCTGGCTTGTCGAACGCAAGGTCGATGTCCATGAAGGCGAACTTGCCGGATTCCAATGCGCGCTTTTTGACCCGGTCGGCAACCTCCAGCAGCGTTGCGTAGTCCTTCGGGGAGTTGATGACGAACGCGAACGGCAAGCCTTCGCCGGTGCCCGGCAGCGAGGGCAGGTTGAAGCCGAAGATCTGCAAGCCTGGCACGCTTTCCAGCTTGGCCTGCACCTCGGGCAGGATTTCCATCTGGGTGCGGTCGCGTTCGTTCCAGGGCTTGAGCAGGAAGCCGCCGATGCCGGACTGCACACCGTTATAGCCATTGATCTGGAAGGAGGAGTAGTACTCCGGGAACTCCTTGAAAATGGTAATGAAGTGATCGGTATAGGTGTTCAGGTAGTCGAGGTTGGTGGGCTGCGGGGCGTTGGCCATCATGAAGATGATGCCCTGGTCCTCGTCGGGGGCCAGCTCGGACTTGCTGAACATGACCAGTACCGGGATCAGCAGCAGCACGATCACCGCGAACACCAGCACCACCGGCCGGGTGTTGAGCGTGCCATGGAGCATGCGCTGGTAGCGGCTCTTCAAGCGTTCGAAGAGCATGTCCAGCCGATGGGCCAGCCCCGAGGGGTTCTCATCGTGGCGCAGGAGCAGGGCGCACATCATGGGCGATAGGGTCAGGGCGACGATCCCGGAGATCACCACTGCCCCGGCCAGGGTCAAGGCGAACTCCTTGAACAAGGCGCCCGTCAGGCCCTCGAGCAGGCCGATCGGTGCATACACCGCCGCCAGGGTGATGGTCATCGAGACCACCGGCATGGCGATTTCCCGGGCACCTTCTATCGCGGCGTCGAACGGGGTCTTGCCTTCCTCGATGTGCCGGTGAATGTTCTCCACCACCACAATGGCGTCATCCACCACCAGGCCGATGGCGAGCACCATGGCCAGCAGCGTCAGCAGGTTCATGGAGTAGCCCATCAACTGCATGAAAAACATCACGCCGATCATCGACAGCGGGATGGTCACCACCGGGATGATCACCGAACGCAGGGCGCCGAGGAACAGGAACACCACGACGATGACGATCAACACCGCCTCGAACAGGGTCTTCACCACCTCGTCGAGGGAAGCCTGGATGAACAGCGTGGCGTCGTAGGCGATCTCGGCCTTGAGGTTGGTCGGCAGTTGCGCCTCCATCTCCGGCATGATCTTGCGCACTTCCTTGATCACATCCAGCGGGTTCGCGCCCGGCGTGGCCTTGATCCCGATGTACACCGAAGGCGTGCCACCAAAGGAGCTGATGGTGTCGTAGTTCTCGGCGCCCATTTCCACGCGGGCCACGTCCCGCAGCAACACGCGGCTGTCGCCGTCGGTCTTGAGCGGGATCGCGGCGAAGGCCTCGGCGGACTTGAGTTCGGTGTTGGCGTTGATGCTGGTGACGACGTATTCGCCTTTCACTTCACCGGCGGCGGAGAGGAAGTTGTGCTGGCGCACGGCATTGGTCACGTCGGCGGCGGTCAGGCCGAAGCCGGCGAGCTTGACCGGGTCCAGCCACAGGCGCATGGCGAAGACCTGGTTGCCGAGGATCTCCGCCTCGGCCATGCCGGGCAGTGTCGCCAGCTTGGGCTGGACCACCCGTGACAGGTAGTCGGTGATCTGCGGGTTGTTCAGTTCCTTGCTGAAGAAGCTGATGTACATCAGTGCCGAGGCATCGGCGGCCTCGCGGCTGAGGACCGGGTCCTCGGCATCCTGGGGCAACTGGTTCTTGACCTCGTTGGCCTTGGCCAGCAGTTCGGTAAAGAGCCGGTCGCTGTTGGAGCCGATGCGGGCATAGACCGAAATCACCGAGAAGTTCTGGCGACTGACCGAGGTCATGTAGTCGATGCCCTCGGCACTGGCCAGGCTCTGCTGCATCGGTTGGGTGATGTAGCCCTGGATGGTCTCGGCGTTGGCCCCGGGGTAGGCGGTGGTCACCGTGATCAGGGCGTTTTCCATTTGTGGATACTGGCGCAGGGGCAGCTTGCTCCAGGCCTGGAAGCCCAGCAGTACGATCAACAGGCTGACCACGGTGGCGAGCACCGGGCGGCGGATGAACGGATCGGTAAAAGCCATGGGGGGGTCCTTGATCAGTCCGCGCGTGGCGAGCTGTTCTGTTCGGTCAGGGTCTTGTCGTCGCTGATGGCGATCGGCGTACCGTTATCGAGCTTGATCTGGCCGGCGATCACGACTTGTTCGCCGCTCTGCACGCCTTTGGAAACCAGCACCTGGCCGTCGCGTCGCTCGCCGGTTTCAACGAAACGCCGTTCGGCGATCAGGACCGGCTGGCCCTTGTCGTCTTTCTCGACGGTGCCGTCGGCGCCTTTCTTTTGCGTCACCACGTACATGGAGTTGCCGTAGAGGGTGTAGGTCACGGCGCTTTCCGGCACGACGATGCCGGCGGCCACGTCCGGCAGGATCACTTGCAGGTTGGCGAACATGCCGGGCAGCAGCTTGCCGTCGGGGTTGGCCAGGGTGGCGCGCACCAGGACATTGCGGGTGCTGTCCTCGACCTTGGGGTTGATCGCGCTGATGGTGCCGACGAAGGTCTGCCCGGGATAGGCCGAGACGCTGACGTTGACCGATTGGGCAACAGCGAGCCGGGGCACGCTTTGCTCGGGCACGTAGAAGTCCACGTACAGGCTGCTGAGGTCTTGCAGGGTGGCGATCACCGTGCCGCTGGCCAGGTAGTCGCCGACATCCACCTGGCGAATGCCGATGGTGCCGCTGAACGGCGCCAGGATGTGTTTCTTGGCCAGCGATGCCTTGAGCTGGTTGACCGTGGCCTGGTTTTTCTTCAGTTGCGCCGAGAGCCGGTCGAATTCGCCCTTGGAGATCGCCTGGCTGCCCACCAGCTGGCGGCCGCGACCGAAATCCACTTGCGCCAGGCCCAGGTCGGCCTCGGCGGTTTCCAGCAGGGCGCTTTCGACCTCGCTGTCCAGTTGCAGGAGCGGCTGACCGGCCTTGACCTTTTGCCCGGACTGGAACTGCACTTTCTGCACGGTCCCGGCGATTTCCAGGCTCAGGTCCACCCCTTGCAGCGCCTTCAGACTGCCCACGGTAGGCAGGCGCGCCTGCCAGGGTTGCTGGGTGGCCGTGGCCACGGCGACGCTGATCGGAGGTTTCGGCTCGGAGAACGACTGGATCTCCTGATAAACGGAAAAGGCCTTGTAGCCGGCGAGCAACAGCACTACCAGCAGGACAACACCCAACATGATCAGCATGCGGCGTCGCAGCATGTTCCACTTCCTTGGAAAAGAATTGAGAGAAAATACAGATAGGCGGGCACATTACCCTGAGTGTGCGGGCTATTCCAGATGCTGACGGGCCCGTGGTGCGTGGGACTTTTCCGAAAAAAAACAGGGAGCTTGGCGCCGATGGCGCTTCGCTCCTTGTTCAGGCCAGATGTAAATGGTTGTCCCAGAGCCCTGTCGGTAGATCCAGGGGTTTTGCAACCAGTTGTGTCTGACGGCAATCGTAATAGCGGCAACGTCCCTGGCCCGACGTCACGACAAAACCGTCGGCTACCGCGCCCACGCCGGCACAGTCCGGCAAGGGTGCATCCAGGCGGACTTCGCCACTGTCCAGGTCCCAGATGAAGAAGCGGTTGCCGCGCGGGGCGGTCACGGCCACCAGGCGCAGGTCGCTGTGCACAGCGACGCTGGCGGTGTAGTGCCCCATGGCCTGCAATTGTTCTTCGGGCACCGGGAATGCCTGGAACGGCTGCCCTGGCCGCTTGATCGCCACCAGTTCCGACGATTCGTGGGCCGCGCCCATGAACTGCTGGCCGGAGACGATGGTGCCGTCACTGGCGATGCCGAGGTGGCGCACGCTGTTCATCGATTGGGTCAGGGTTTCCTTGCTCAGCAGGGTGCCATCGCGTTGCATCAGCACCAGGCTTGGTTCCATGGCGTCGAGGTTCATTTCGACCCGGCTTTCGGCCTCGGTGCGAATGCCGCCGTTGGCCACCACCAGCGTCTCGCCATCGGGCATCCAGGACACCTGGTGAGGGCCGATGCCATGGGTGGACATCTCGCCGCTGTGCACCAGCCGCTCGCCTTCGAAACGGTAAACGCCCAGCAGGCCGCGTCCCGGGTCGGTGGTGTCGTTCTCGGTGGCGTACAGCCATTCGCCGCTGTCATGGATGACCGCGTGGCCATAGAAATGCCGGTTCGGCAACGAGGCGATGGTTTGCAGCAGCGCCCCGTCGCGCAGGTCGATCAAGTAGCTTTCGGTGCCTGGACGACGGGCGACGAACAGCGCAATCGGCTGCGTCGGGTGATGGATGATGTCATGGCAGCGTTGGCCGACGCGGGTGGCGAACACCCGGGTTCCGTCCAGTCGATAGCCGACGGCGTAGTGCTTGCCGTCGCCATCGTCCCGTGCCGAAAGCAAGAGTGGGTGCTTGTCCTTTTGCTTGAACAGCGTCCAGCCGCCCAGGGTGACGGCGCCGAGCAGCAAGCTGCCCAGTGCCAGGACCTGACGTCGAAACATGATCAGTCACCGTCGTTGGCATTGAAGCCCAATTGAATGCCCAGCGCCTTGGCCAGTTCGCCTTCGTGCAGGCGATGGACGACGTTGAGGCTGTCGTACAAATCGTTGAGTTGCTGGCGCCCGGCATCGTCGTTGAGCATTTCGGTCAACGAGCGCTGGCTGCTGGCGAACAGTTTCAAGGAGGCATCGTAGGCGGCGTCGATCTTGTCCGCCAACGGTTTCTGGTCGCTTGGCAGCAGGCCGCGCAGGCCCTTGTTGTCCACGCCGGCCCAGACGGTCCTGGCCGCGCTCAGGCTGGCTTCCAGCCCTTGCAACGACGACTGGCTGCGCCAGGCATCGGCCTGGAATGGCTGAGGTACGCCCTTGCTCTGGCGGCCCATCGGCGTGCCGAGTTTTTTCTTCAGCGTGTCCAGGGCCGTGACCTGGACCCGCAGCAGATCGGCGATGGCCTCGTGGGAGTCGGCATAGCGCTGGTTGGGGAACTTGCTCATCTGGGCGAGCATGCCGTCGTTGGCGTTCCAGCCCGACAGGATCTCTTCGGCCAGTTGTTTCTGGCGTTCGCCGATGGCGGTCAGTAGTGGGCAGTACTTGGCTTTCTGCGCACTGTCGGCCATGTCGATCTTGGCGTCGAACAGCAGGTACTCATAGGCCGAAAGACCCTGGACCACGACGCTGGACTTGGCCAGGCCGGCGGCGTCGATCTGTGGCTGGCTGTTGACCAGTTGCTCGACCTGGCGACCCACCAGGTTTTTCTTGTCCGGCCAGAACTGCACCTGCCAGGCACGGTTGCCTTCTGCCAGCGGGCCGATCAACAGGGGTTGCAACTCGGCCCAGGCTTTTTGCGCCTTGAGGAAGTCGGCGCGGGCGGTGTCCAGGTTTTCCTTGCCTTGGCAGAACGCCAGGGCGCTGGTCGCCAACTGCCGGTCGGCCTCGACCCAGCGGCTGTAGGTCGGTAGGATCACTTGCTTGGCGATAGCGGCCGAGGTGACCGCTTGCGGGTCCTGGGGCGAGCAGGCACCGAGGGCGAGGGCGGCGAGGCTGGTGAACAACAGCTTGGGACGGAACATGTCAGGCTCCCATTTCTGGAAAAGGCATTTAAAGGGAATTCAGAAAGGCCAGCAACGCAGCGCGTTGCTCGGCATTGAACGCTAAAACCTGGTGTTGCGCCGCTTGTGCTTCGCCGCCATGCCACAGCACGGCTTCGAGCAGGTTGCGGGCACGACCGTCATGCAGGAACTGGGTGTGGCCGTTGACGGTTTCGGTCAGGCCGATGCCCCACAGCGGCGGGGTGCGCCAGTCACGGCCGCCGGCCTTGAATTCGCTGCGGTTGTCCGCCAGGCCTTCGCCCATGTCGTGCAGCAGCAGGTCGCTGTAGGGGCGGATGACCTGGTTGGCAAGCTCCGGTTCAGCGGCGTTGGCGGCGGTGGTGTATTTGGGGGTGTGGCAAGACTGGCAACCGGCCTGGAAAAACAGATTCTTGCCCGCCAATACCTGGGGAGAATTCACGTCGCGACGGGCCGGTACGGCGAGGTTGCGGCTGTAGAACAGCACCAGTCGCAGAATGTTGTCGCTGACTTCCGGCTCGCCGTCCGGGCCGTTGCCACTGGGGGCGCGCTTGCAATCGACCTGGGTCTCGGTGCAATCGTCGAAGGGCCGCAGGCTCGTCGTCAGGCCCATGTCACCGGAGAACGCATGGACGTTCTGTTGGTTGAGGTTGGGTTGGCCGGCCTTCCAGCCAAACCGTCCAAGTACGGTTTTCTGTTGGGCATCGTCCCAGACTTGGTTGGGACGACCGGCAATGCCGTTGTTTTCCCGCGCCTGGGCTTTGGCGTTGGCCAGGATGGCTTCGTCGGGGATCGCCTCCAGCAACCCCAGGCCGATCATCGGCGGAGCGACACGGGCGGAAAAGCGCGTGTCCGGGTGCATCGGCCCATAGGCCAATTGGGTGATCTGCAGGTTTGGCTTGCGCAGCTCCACGACGGTGCCGTCCTTGAAGCGCACCGGGACGGGGCTGTAATCGACCCGGACTTTGCCTTCGGGAGCGACACCGGGGACGGACATGTCCTGCAACTGCCCGCCGTAAACCGGTTCAGGTACGACCCCCAGTTGTTCGATGACCTTGGCGTAGGGCGGTGCGTCGGGGATCGACAGGCGCACCAGCATCGACACCGCGCTGGCGGCATCCGGCGCTGGCGGATGACCGCGACCGTCCTTGATGTGGCAGTTCTGGCAGGCGTTGGTGTTGAACAAGGGGCCGAGGCCATCCCGGGCGGTGGTGGTCGAAGGGGCAATTACCCAGGGGCTGCGGAAGAAACTGTTGCCGACGCTGAAATCCACGCGCCGCGAAGGCGGCAGGTTGGCCGAGGGCAGGGAAAAGGCGTTCTGATCGCTCTTGCGAACCGTCGCGGCGCCACCGGAACGGGCTTCACCCGGTTCGGCCTGACTAAAACGCGGGGCATCATCGCAGGCACTCAGGCCCAGGGCCATGAACAGTGCACATAAACGAAGAGGCAACGACGGCATCGGGCGACCTGGAGATAGGTGAAAAGAGGGCGCAAAGTCTAACAGGGCGGGGCAGTTTGAATAAGAGGAATTATCGTTTGGTTTGAGGCGTAGTTTGATCCATTGTGGCGAGGGGATTTATCCCCGTTGGCGCGCGCAGCGCCCCCAAAAATGTGACGGTCCCCACGTCCTATCAGGCAGCTCAGGGGCCGCTTCGCAGCCCAGCGGGGATAAATCCCCTCGCCACAGATCTATCATGTGCCCGGTCCTGCCAGTTAGATGAAGATTACGGCTGGACAACAGCCCCCGGCACCAACGGCAATTCCAGGGTTGCGACGAACCCACCGTCAGGATGATTGCCCAACACCAGCGCACCACCATGGCGCTCGGCGGCACGACGCGCAATCGCCAGGCCCAGGCCATGGCCGGCGGCGGTCTGGCCGGGGGCGCGATAGAACGGCTCGCCCAATTGCCCCAAGTGTTCGGCCTCCACGCCTGGCCCGTGGTCGCGCACGCTGATCCGAATCCGGTCGCCCTGGCGCGCCGCGCGCATTTCGATGGGTTGTCCGGCCGGATTGAAACGCTGGGCGTTGCGCAGCAGGTTGTCCACGGCCCGCTCGATCATGGTCGGCCAGCCCTTGAGGGCCAGGTTCGGCTCCGTGTCCAGTTGCACGTTTTGTTCAGGTGAAGCCAGCTGTGCATCTTTTTGCAAAGTGACCAGCAGGCCGTTGAGGTCCACGTCTTCGGCGCTGGCATTGTCGGCGTCAACCCGGGCCAGGACCAGGATTTCGCTGATCAACGCTTCCAGGCGATCGCATTCGCGGGTCAGGCGTGGCCAGAGTTTTTCACGTTCCTCGGGGCTGGCCCGTTCAGCCAATGCCAGGGCAATGCGCAGGCGGGCCAGGGGCGAGCGCAGCTCGTGGGACACGTCCCGCAATAGCTGCCGTTGGCTCCCGATCAAGCTTTGCAGGCGCGCGCCCATGCGGTTGAAGTCGGTGGCCAGTACGCCAAACTCATCCCGACGGTTGGCGAGCTTGGCGAGGCTGTTCTGTTGGTACGTGGTCTGTCCCAAATCGTGCACTGCACCGCGCAGGCGACTCAGTGGGCGGGTGATGGAGAGGGTCACCAGCAGGCTGAACAGGGTCAGCACCACCAGCGCGATACCCAATGCACTGAGGGGCCAGAGCAGACTGCCGCGGTGCCAGGCGTCCAGTTCGGGATGGGGAATGCGGTAGATGAACAGGTACGTGTCGCCACTTTTGGCGCTGGTGAACTCGTCGGTCAGCCGCCGCCAGGGCAGGCGTCGGTCGTCGTTGTTCTGCCGAGCCTCGAAGGCCGCGGCACGATGGGGGAAGGTGCCGCGTACCACCGGGTCGCCGCTTTCGTTGAACACCTGGACGTCGATGTGATACTGGCGCTTGCGCTGCTGCAGGATGTCCTGGGCGGCATCCTCGCCCTGGCTTTCGTAGGTTTGCGTCCACTCTTCGGGCAGGGTATTGAGGCCAGGGTGACGGCTGAGGATCCAGGCGTCCTGGTTCAGCATATGGCCCATCAGGATCGAAAGCCCTGCAACCAGGGCGATGGCCAGCCAGAAACTGGCCAGGATGCGCCAGAACAATGAACGCACGATAAATCCTCGAAAACAAAGAAAGCCCAACGGCGATTGACCGTTGGGCTGGGCAAGCTTCAGCGCATTATTGCGCTTTTTGCGGTTGTTGCGCTTTCCAGGCTTTGAACTCAGCCCACTCGGCGCGACGTTCGGCCTGTTTCTTCTGGATCGCGTCGAATTCCTTCTGCTGCTCAGGCTTCAACAAGCCACGGATCTGGGCATCGACTTTCTCATGCCGGGCCTGCATTTCGTCCTGCATGGCTTTCTGGTCGGCTGGCGACAGCTTGGCCAGGTACTTGTCGACCAGTTCCCGTTGTTCGTGGCGCTGTTCGCCCATGATCCGGCGAATCTGCTGGCGTTGTTCGCGGCTCAGGTCCAGTTGGCTGTAGGGGCCTTTGTCGTGCATCTGGCCGCCGTGACGCGGGCCGTCCATCGGACCCATCGGGCCGGGGCCTTCGGGCATGGCCATGGCGACAGTCGGCAGGGCGGCAGCGAACATCAGAGCGATAAGAGTCTTGCGCATGGTGTGTCTCCTTGTCTCATTCCCGGTCAGTTCCGGATGTGTGCAGATTACGGAGATCAAGGTCAGCGGCGGTCAGGGGGGCGTAAAGCTTGGGTAAAGACGTTTGGGGGCGGACCTGACAAAACCGTAGACGCAAAAAGTGCGGCGAGGAGATTATCTGTGGCGAGGGGATTTATCCCCGCTGGGCCGCGCAGCGGCCCCCTTGGTTTTATCTGATACATCGTGGTGGCAGGCACATCTGGGGGCGCTTCGCACCCCAGCGGGGATAAATCCCCTCGCCACAAAAGGATCCCCGGTCCAAGCACGGAATCGGTGCAGCGTTCAAAGGCTGTAGTAATAACCCCGGCTACGCAGCGCCACGATGCGTGGGCGACCGTCGGGGTGGGGGCCGATTTTCTTGCGCAGGTTGCTCACGTGCATGTCGAGGCTGCGGTCGTACAGGGTCAGCTTGCGGCCCAGGGCGATCTGCGCCAGTTCCTGCTTGTCCAGGGGCTCGCCCGGTTGCTTGAGCAGTGCTTCGAGCAGGCGACTTTCGGAAACGGTGAGGGTCTGTTCCTGTTCGTCGATGCTGACGACGCCACGCACCGGACTGAAGGTCAGGTCACCCAGTTCGATCTGGCTGGACACTGCCGCCGGATGGCTGCGGCGCAGCACGGCACGCAGGCGGGCGGTCAGTTCCCGTGGGTCGCAGGGCTTGGCCAGGTAGTCGTCGGCGCCCAGTTCCAGGCCAAGGATACGGTCCAGCGGCTCCCCCCGGGCCGACAGCATCAGCACCGGCAGCTCCGGGTGATCGTTGCGCAATTGCTTGAGCAGTTCCAGGCCACTGCCGTCGGGCAGCATCACGTCCAGGACCACGGCAGCCGGGGCGGTTTCGGCCAAGGCCTTGCGGGCACTCTGGCCATCGTGACAGGCGCGGACCTGAAACCCTTCCTGGCTCAGCCAACTCACGAGGAGCTCACACAGCTCCTGGTCATCATCTATCAGTAACAGCTCGCTCATGACTCACTCAATTTAGCCATTGCCGACGTTGTCTACGTCCACCGCTGGCAAAGATACCGCAGAGCAAGGCCAATAGCGCTACCCCGGCACCAATGACGAACCATTGCTGTTGATCGGTCAACAGCCGTGGCAGCGGGCTGGCCTGGGCTTCCTTGAGTTGCAGCTTCAGGCGCTGGTTCTCCTGGCGCAGCCGGCCCAGCACAGCGCTTTCGCGCTCGCTGTCGGCATTTTTCAGTTGTCTGCTCAGCTCTTCGCGCTGGCGTTCGCTGTCTTTCAAGCGTTGCTGCAACTCGGCGATCTGGCTGCCGGCGCTCAGGGACAGGGGCGCCGAATGACTGCCCTCGGGGCTTTCCTCGCCATGGGCGGGCGCTCCGATCGCCAACGAGACCAACAACAGGCACAACGGACCTTTGCGCATTGCAACTCCTGAATTCCAATCGAGATTAGACAGGTTGTCGGCCGGCGAACGATAAAGATGAGCAACGGCGGCAATGAGCCGCGAAGGCCCATCGCGCCAGGGGGGATTTACGGCAGGACTTGCTTGAACGGCTTGACCACGACATTGGCGTAGACGCCGGCCGCCACGAACGGATCGGCCTCGGCCCAGGCTTGGGCGGCGACCAGGGAGTCGAACTCGGCCACGATCAGGCTGCCGCTGAAGCCGGCGGCGCCCGGGTCATTGCTGTCCACCGCCGGGTGCGGGCCGGCCAGCACGATGCGACCTTCGGACTTGAGCTGTTGCAGGCGCTCCAGGTGTGCCGGGCGCACGGCCAGGCGTTTTTCCAGGGAGTCGGCGACGTCGGTGGCAATGATTGCGTAGAGCATGTCAGTCCTCGGTTTTAGGCGTGGTGGGGTCGGCATCGTGCAGGTGACGGGACAGGTAGATGCCCTGGCCAATCAGGAACAGCAGCGTCATGCCCAGGCTGCCGAAGACCTTGAAGTCGACCCAGTACTCCTGGAACGTGAACGCAACGAACAGGTTGGCGGCACCGCAGAACAGGAAAAACGCGATCCAGGCGATGTTCAACCGGGTCCAGATCAGTTCCGGCAGGCTGATGGCATGGCCCATGATGCGCTTGATCAGCAGTCGGTCACCGATGAAGTGGCTGCCGATGAACGCGAGGGCAAACAGCCAGTTGACCACCGGGGCCTTCCATTTGAGGAAGGTTTCGCTGTGGAACGCCAGGGTCAGGCTGCCGAATACAAGGCAGGCGATCAGGGTCAGCCACTGGCTCTTCTCCAGCTTGCGCTGGGACACGAACAGCGCGCCGTAGACCACCAGGGAGCTGATGATCAGCACGGCGGTGGCGCTGTAAATACCGCCTACAGTCAAGGAGTGGCCGGCGAAATCGACGGTCCGGGGATCAAGTTTGTAGACGATGAAAAACAGCAGGAGCGGGATGAAGTCGATGAATTGTTTCACAGTGGCAGCCAGAAGCAGGATGTGGCGGCATAATAACAAACATCCTTGGCCGCGATAGGGCCAGCTGATTTGAGGTGACAAACTCTCGTGAATGTTGATTTGCACTGCCATAGCACGGCCTCCGATGGCGCCCTGGCGCCCGCGGTTCTGGTGGCGCGGGCGTTCGAGCACGGCGTGCGAGTCCTGGCCCTGACCGATCACGACACCCTTGAAGGCCTCGACGAGGCCCGCAGCGCCGCCACGGCGCTGGGCATGCAGCTGGTCAACGGGGTCGAGTTGTCGTGTACCTGGGGCGGGGCGACCATCCATGTGCTGGGCTATGGTTTCGATGTGAATGCGCCGGCGCTGGTCCAGGCCATCGCACAGCTGCGCGACGGGCGCTGGCTGCGGTCCGAAGAGATCAGCCGCAAGCTGGCCCTCAAGGGCATGCCCGGTGCGCTGGACGGCGCCCGGCAGATCCAGCAGGAACTGGGCGACAGCGGTAACGCACCGGCCCGGCCCCACTTTGCCGACTGGATGGTGCGCGAAGGGTTCGTCAAGGATCGCGCCGAAGCGTTCCGCAAATGGTTGGGCGCCGGCAAGCTGGGGGACGTCAAGCAGCACTGGCCGACCCTGGAAGAAACCGTCCAGACCCTGCGGGCCGCTGGCGCCTGGGTCAGCCTGGCGCATCCATGGCACTATGATTTCACCCGCAGCAAGCGCCGGCGCCTGGTCGCCGACTATATTCAAGCGGGGGGCCATGCCATCGAGGTGGTCAACGGCCATCAGCCTGCCGAGCAAGTGGGCAGCTTGGCGATCCTGGCCCGAGAGTTCGGCCTGCTGGTCACCGCCGGCAGTGATTTCCATGGCCCTGGGGGCTGGTCCGAGATCGGCGAATACCGCCCGTTGCCGGAAGATCTGCCACCACTCTGGTGTAGATTCAAACATGATCCCGTTACCGCCGCCGTCTGAACAGGTAGAACACGTGAGTCAATTTTTCCAGATTCATCCGGAAAACCCGCAGGCGCGCCTGATCAAACAGGCCGTGGAAATCATTCGTGGTGGTGGCGTGGTGGTCTATCCCACCGACTCGTCCTACGCCATCGGTTGCCAGATCGGCGACAAGAATGCCGTGGAGCGCGTCAGACGCCTGCGTCAACTGGACGACAAGCACAATTTCGCGCTCATCTGCAGCGACCTTTCGCAGTTGGGCCTGTTCGCCAAGATCGACACCGGCACCTTCCGCTTGCTCAAGGCGCATCTGCCGGGGCCGTACACGTTCATTCTCAATGCCACCCGGGAAGTCCCGCGGCTGTTGCTGCACCCGAAAAAGCGCACCATCGGCCTGCGGGTGCCGAGCCATCCCATCGCCTTGGCGCTGCTGGCGGAACTGGGTGAGCCGCTGATGAGCGTGACGCTGATCATGCCCGGCGAGACCGAGCCGTTGACCGATCCCTATGAGATGCGCCAGATACTCGAGCATCAGGTGGACCTGATCATCGACGGCGGTTTCGGCGGCATGTCGGCGTCCACGGTGATCAACCTGGCCGATGGCGAGCCCCAGGTGGTGCGCGTCGGGTGCGGCGATCCGACGCCGTTCATGGTCGAGGCCTGAATGTCCGCCGTGGAAACCGCCGTGGACAATGCCGACAGCCAGGCCGGCGCGCAGCAGGAGTTGCCGTTCGCCATGGTCTATGGCCAGGCGGTCATGGAAATGCCCCTGGACCTGTACATTCCGCCGGATGCGCTGGAAGTGTTCCTCGAAGCCTTCGAGGGCCCGCTTGACCTGCTGCTGTACCTGATCCGTAAACAGAACATCAATATCCTCGACATCCCCGTGGCGGAAATCACCCGCCAGTACATGGGCTACGTCGAGCTGATGCAGTCGGTACGCCTGGAACTGGCGGCCGAGTACCTGGTGATGGCGGCCATGCTGGCCGAGATCAAGTCGCGGATGTTGCTGCCGCGCTCGGCGGAGGTCGAAGCGGAAGAGGACGACCCGCGGGCGGAGTTGATCCGGCGCTTGCAGGAGTACGAACGCTTCAAGGTCGCCGCCGAAGGCCTCGATGGCTTGAACCGGGTGGGGCGCGATGTGGTGGTGCCCAAGCTCGATGCGCCCGAAGCGCGGGCGCGCAAGTTGCTGCCGGATGTGAGCCTGGAAGAGCTGCTGATGTCCATGGCCGAGGTCCTGCGCCGAGGCGATATGTTTGAAAGTCACCAGGTCAGCCGCGAAGCGCTGTCCACCCGTGAGCGCATGAGCGATGTGCTGGAGCGGCTCAAGGGCGGCGGCTTCGTGCCGTTCGTCGAGCTGTTCACCGCCGAGGAAGGGCGGCTGGGGGTGGTGGTGACGTTTATGGCGGTCCTGGAATTGGTCAAGGAATCCTTGGTCGAGCTGGTGCAGAATGAGCCGTTCGCAGCGATCCACGTGCGGGCACGAGCCGAATAACGAGCAAATCAATGAATCTGACTGAACCCCGCGAGCTGGCCCCCTTGCTTGAAGCTTTCCTGTTGGCCTCGGGAAAGCCGCAATCGATGGAGCGCCTGTTCGAACTCTTCGAAGAAGGCGAGCGACCTGAGCCGGCCGTATTCAAGAAAGCCCTGACGCTGCTGGGCAAGTCCTGCGAAGGACGGGCTTTCGAACTCAAGGAAGTGGCGTCCGGTTATCGCCTGCAGATCCGCGAGAAGTTCGCACCCTGGGTCGGACGCCTGTGGGAGGAGCGGCCGCAGCGTTACTCCCGCGCCATGCTCGAAACCATGGCGTTGATCGCCTATCGCCAACCGATCACCCGGGGCGAGATCGAGGATGTACGGGGCGTGGCGGTCAACAGCCATATCGTCAAGACGTTGCTGGAGCGCGAGTGGATCCGCGTCGTCGGCTATCGCGATGTGCCGGGCAAACCGGCGATGTTCGCCACCACCAAGGCCTTTCTCGATCACTTCAACCTGAAGAACCTGGATGACCTGCCGCCCCTGGCCGAACTGCGGGAGCTGGAACCCGAACCGGTACTGGAGTTCGACGACGTGCCGGTGCCCCAGGGCTTGCAGGAACTGGCGGATGCCAGCGCCGAGCCTGAGGAACCGAAGGAAGAGACCAGTTTCCACTCGTTGTTGCTGGAGCTGGACACCATGGAGGAGGGCTTGAAGACTGATTTCGACGATCTGCTGCGTGAGGGGCCTGGTCCCGGGGATGAGCCACCCGAGGCCGATAGCGAGGTGGAACCTGCACCAGAGCCAGAAGCAGAACCGGAAGAGGACATCCTCGGCGTTGCCGAGGCCCGGGAAAAACTGTTGGCCGCCGTTGCCGCCCTCCAGCCGCCGGAACCCGAACTGAGCGACGAAGAAGCCGAAGCCCGGGCCCTGGCCGAGGCGATCGAGAACGAACGACGCCAGTTCGACGATTGATCCAACTTGTGCGCAGACCTGAGTGACACATCACCGTCCCCTGTGGGAGCGGGCTTGCCCGCGAAGGCGGTGGGTCAATAACATTGATTGGCCTGACACTCCCTCTTCGCGAGCAAGCCCGCTCCCACAGGGGGTCATGCGGTGCATCATGCTGCATTGCGCCACCGGTCGGCGGAAAAAGCGCCGAGTCTGTGTTGATCAGCTAGTCTCAGATGCGCAATCGCCTCAACAGGCGTATGATTCGCGACCCTTTGGCGATCCCTTCGTCCAAGACCCGTTTTCAAAGCGTCAGGCCAGGCCTGACCCGACCACACCGGGAGGTGCCCAGAATGAAAGACCAAGACCAGAACGACAGCCAGGAAATCGGCCCAGCAGGCGAGAAGCTGCAAAAAGTCCTCGCCCGTATCGGCGTCGGTTCGCGCCGTGACGTGGAAGCCTGGATCACCCAAGGCCGGATCAAGGTCAATGGCAAAGATGCCACCTTGGGCCTGCGTGTCGACATGCACGACGCCATCACCATCGATGGCAAGGTGATCAAGCGCGAAGAGGCCGCCGAAACGGTGCGCCGCGTGATCATGTACAACAAGCCCGACGGCGAGATCTGCACCCGCGACGATCCGGAAGGCCGTCCGACCGTGTTCGACAAGATGCCGCGTCCGAAAGAAGGCCGCTGGATCAACATCGGTCGCCTGGACATCAACACCACCGGTTTGCTGATGTTTACCACCGACGGTGAGCTGGCCAACCGTTTGATGCACCCGTCCTACGAGATGGACCGCGAGTACGCCGTGCGTGTGCGTGGCGAAGTCGACGACGAGATGATTGAGCGCCTCAAGGCCGGCGTTGTGCTGGAAGACGGCCCGGCGCGTTTCACCGACATCAAGCAGGCGCCCGGCGGTGAAGGTTTCAACCACTGGTATCACTGCGTGGTGATGGAAGGCCGTAACCGTGAAGTGCGGCGTTTGTGGGAATCCCAGGGGCTGGTGGTCAGCCGCCTCAAGCGCGTGCGTTTCGGCCCGGTGTTCCTCAACTCCGACCTGCCGATGGGCCGCTGGCGCGAAATGAGCCAGTACGAAGTCGACATCCTGGCCGCCGAAGTGGGTCTCAAGCCGGTGGCAATGCCGCAGATGACCGCCAAGAGCAAGGACAAGCTGGAGCGGATGCAGCGTAAATCCTCGCGCCCGATGGGCAAGACCGAGCGCGTGCGTACGTTGCGTCCGGCTGCTGAAGGTGTGGCGACCGGTCCGCGTCCTTCCCGCGAGCCGCAGATCGAAGGTGAACGCCCGGCCCGCAAGCCTGCGCCTCGTCAGGACGGTGAGCGTGGCCCACGTACGCCGCGTCCGGCCAATGGTCGGACCGAGCGCGGTGAAGGTCGCGGTGCTCCGGCGGGGCGCGGTACGCCCGTCGCCGATCGCCCGGCCGACACCAAGCGTCCGGCCAAGCCGGCGCCGAAAAAACGCCCGGGTATCGTCCTGGCCGACCGCGACGCGCCATCGGGCAAGCGCCGTGGTGCACCGGCAGGTTCGGGACAGCGTCCGGGGTTCGGGCGTCGTAAGCCGGAGTGAGGCAGCTATGAGCTTCTAGCTGCAAGCTGCAAGAAAAAACGGCAACCACTAGGTTGCCGTTTTTGTGTCTGGCGTTATTGATACGCTGCCGGTGCGGCCGTCTTCGCGAGCAGCTCCACACCGCGATCCAGAGGCTGCTCGCTCTTTCTTGCCGCTTGAAGCTCACCGCTTGCAACTGCCCCTAAAGCACAAACCGCCCATCAAACATCGGCTCGTTATCCAGCGCCAATACGCCGCTCTCGAAAATCAGATCCAGATGATGGCTGCCTTTGGCCCCGCCACCCAGTCCCAGGTGCAAGCCGCAGTGGCGCTCCTCGAAACCGGCATTGCGGGCATACAGGCTCTTGACCCCTTCGTTGGTGCCGATCCCCAATTCCTCGATACGGCGATTGGATGGGTTGGCGTCCAGGTATTTGTTGAAGTCGTGCTCCAGGCCAGGTACATCGGTGGCGATTTTCTGGATGGTGGAGTCTTCGATCCACAGCTCCAGCGGCGATTGCAACACGCCGTATTTGCGTGCGAACGGGATGGTGCTCAGGAAAGTCCCGACGAACTTCACCCGGCCATTGATGGTGTCACTGTGGGTGGCGATTTCGCCGGGGGCCAGGTCGTAGTTGCCGAGGCCGTTGATGTCGGTCCACTTCTTCACGCCGCTCAAGGCTGTGTCGAAATATGAACCGCGGTCATCCTGGAAACTCAGGCTCGTTGCCTGGGACATGCGTCGGATCAGGTGACTGTTGAGCCCGGCGATGCGCTGGGGAATCACGCTGAAGGTGTCGTAGAAATAATCGCCGTAGTCCTTGAACAGCAGCGATTTCTTCCAGTTGTCGGCCATCACGCCTTGCAGCGCACGGACAAAGTCCGGGCCGTCGGGACGTGGGTTGGGCAGGGTGGAAGAGTCGTAGAAGAAAATATACAGATCGCTGTCGGCAATGGCCTTGGACAGGCGCTCCGTGGGCTCGAGGTCCAGGCGCATGGCACTGAACCGGAAGGGTGAGCCGCTGCCTGCCTGTTCGGCGATGGCGCCGGTCAGCGCTTCGTAGTCAGCGGTATGACCGAGCAACACCTTGGCGGGCTGAATGCCGGCCAGGGCGGGATGGTGTTCGAGATAGTAAAGGAAATGTGAGATGGCTCGTTGTGTGTCCATGCTTATTCTTCCCTGACAAGTTCATTTGACTTCCCTGACAACCGGCAAAAAGTGGCGGAGCCGACCGGCCGGATCGCCTCCGCCGGGCGGTGCCTACAGAGGCCACATCGCCGTGCCGAACGGAACGACGGCGTCGGCTTGCATCATTTCAACGGCGGCTTCATGGGTCGGGGCCTCAAACCATTCGTCCAGTTGCAGTTCGGTTTCCAAGTCTTTGTCCAGTGCTTGCATAGTGAATCTCCTAGATGACTTTTACGGAAATCAGCGGACCGATTCGGCGAGTGGAAACAGGCCGGTGACGGCACCGCAGAACTTGTCGGCACGATGCCTTGGCAAGTCGCTGAAAACCTAGTCGAGGGTTTTTTGGATTGCAAAAAAATAATTTATTTTTTTTCGTTTGAACTTTTTGTTCCATTTTTAACGACAACATTACTCATTCAAAAACAGCCGCCTGGGTGTTTTTTTTAATAGGTAGCTACCTACCGTCAATTTGCAGTCAGCCTACGGAAAATTCCTACTTGGAAAGTTTGCGTGACGGGTTGTAAAGAAATGCTGACGAAAAAGGCCGGCCGAAAGGGGCCGAAACGTTGTTTCCCCAAAGCGTAAGAAAAAACTTCCGTAAGCCCCGCCCTGCAGGGTTTTCCAAGGCTCTGGCCCGCTTGTTTCGAATCGATGGGCAGGGTGAGATGCGCCCCATGCCTGTCGTGCAGGTGAATAACAAGAAGGAGGCGCAATGAACGCCGCAGCTCCAGTGCATTTCTCCCGTCGTGGCGTTTTTAGCGCTACACCCTTCAGGGGCTCGCAAGGGCCTGGACACTTTTTTGCAGCCGCCCGGCATGTTCGAGGCGGACCCATGCAATCCCGGCAAACGACACGCTGATCCGGTGGTGTCTGGCAGCAGGGGGTCAGCGGTGTACAATGCGCCGCGTTTTACTGTGACCCTTCGCGTACCCACGCACTTTCAAGGTTATCCACCTTGTTCACTCCGCCACGCCACAAGCGTGTCGGGTTCGATTTCGTCACAGATAAAAACAAACAGGTGACGCATGACCGTTGTAAAAACGCTGAAGTCCTGGTGCCTGCGCTGGGGTTTGATCGGTGCTGCTTGAGATCCGATTCGAGCGGCAACGTCTAACGAACATCATCAAACCTTGCGTGAGACCCTTTTCATGAGTGGACAAAACTCGCATTCGGGCGAGCTGAAACGCGGCCTGAAAAATCGCCACATTCAATTGATCGCCCTCGGTGGCGCGATCGGCACCGGCCTGTTCCTCGGCTCGGCGGGGGTGCTGAAATCAGCCGGCCCGTCGATGATCCTCGGCTACGCCATCTGCGGCTTCATCGCCTTCATGATCATGCGCCAGTTGGGCGAAATGATCGTCGAAGAGCCCGTCGCCGGGTCCTTCAGCCACTTCGCCCACAAGTACTGGGGTGGTTTCGCCGGGTTCCTGTCGGGTTGGAACTGCTGGATTCTCTACATCCTGGTGGGTATGTCCGAGCTGACCGCGGTCGGCAAGTACATCCATTACTGGGCCCCGGACATCCCCACCTGGGTGTCGGCGGCGGCGTTTTTCATCCTGATCAATGCGATCAACCTGGCCAATGTCAAAGTCTTCGGCGAGGCTGAGTTCTGGTTCGCGATCATCAAGGTCGTGGCGATTGTCGGCATGATTGCCTTGGGCAGCTATTTGCTGGTCAGCGGTCATGGTGGCCCGCAGGCGTCGGTGACCAACCTGTGGTCTCATGGTGGGTTCTTCCCCAACGGCGTGAGCGGCCTGGTGATGGCCATGGCGATCATCATGTTCTCCTTCGGTGGCCTGGAAATGCTCGGTTTCACCGCCGCTGAGGCCGACAAACCGAAAACCGTGATCCCCAAGGCCATCAACCAGGTGATCTACCGTATTCTGATTTTCTACATTGGTGCGCTCGTGGTGCTGTTGTCCCTGACGCCTTGGGACAGCCTGCTGGCCACCCTTAACGCCTCCGGCGATGCCTACAGCGGCAGCCCGTTCGTGCAGGTGTTCTCGATGCTGGGCAGCAACACCGCGGCGCATATCCTCAATTTCGTGGTGCTGACCGCCGCGCTGTCGGTGTACAACAGCGGCACCTACTGCAACAGCCGCATGTTGCTGGGCATGGCCGAGCAGGGCGATGCGCCCAAGGCCTTGTCCAGGATCGACAAGCGCGGCGTGCCGGTACGTTCGATCCTCGCGTCGGCGGCGGTCACGCTGGTGGCGGTGCTGTTGAACTACCTGGTCCCGCAGCATGCGTTGGAGTTGTTGATGTCGCTGGTGGTCGCGACCCTGGTGATCAACTGGGCGATGATCAGCTACTCGCACTTCAAGTTCCGCCAGCACATGAACCAGACCCACCAGACGCCACTGTTCAAGGCGCTGTGGTATCCGTACGGCAACTACATCTGCCTGGCGTTCGTGGTGTTCATCCTGGGCGTGATGTTGCTGATCCCCGGCATCCAGATCTCGGTCTACGCGATTCCGGTGTGGGTGGTGTTCATGTGGGTGTGCTACGTGATCAAGAACAAGCGCAGTGCGCGGCAGGAATTGGCTGTGGCGGCTGCCAAGTAAGCACGAAGCCCTGTGGGAGCGTTGTCGGGGGGATTCGGGGTATTCTGTGGGGCCTGATAGCGGACCCTTTTCCCATGCTGGCGATTTCCAACACCGTGCACATCCCGGACGCCGAGATCGAGCTGACGGCCATCCGCGCCCAAGGGGCCGGGGGGCAGAACGTCAACAAGGTCTCCAGCGCCGTGCATTTGCGCTTCGACATTCCGGCCTCGTCGCTGCCCGAGTTCTACAAGGAACGGTTGCTGGCCCTGCGCGACAGTCGCATCACCAGCGACGGTGTGCTGATCATCAAGGCCCAGCAATACCGCACGCAGGAACAGAACCGGGCCGATGCGCTGGAGCGCTTGTCCGAACTGATCCTCAGCGCCACCAAGGTCGAAAAGAAGCGCCGCCCGACCAAGCCGACCCTGGGTTCGAAAAAGCGTCGCCTGGAGTCCAAGACCAAGCGCGGCTCGATCAAGGCCGGGCGCGGCAAGGTGGATTTCTAGTCCTTCTCCCGCGCTTCACGGTACCGGGGCGCCTGCCGGTACAGGTAGACACTCAGTGCCAATCCGCCCAGGGCCGCCAGGGCGGCGAACAGAAAGATCGAGGCAAAGCCGAAGCCGGCGGCAATCGCTCCGGCCAGTGGCCCGGTGATCCCCAACGACAAATCAATGAACAGCGAATAGGCGCCCACCGCCGCCCCACGACTGGAGGCCGGCACCAGGTTGACCGCTTCCACGCCCAGCGCCGGAAACACCAGGGAAAAGCCGAAACCGCTCAACGCCGCGCCCGCCAGGGCCCAGTGGGCATCCGGTGCGAGCCACAACAGCAACAGGCCGAGGGTTTCCACCGACAGGCAGGCAATCGCTACGCGAAAGCCGCCCAGACGGTTGATCAGGTTGCCGAACAGCAGGCGCGCGCCGATGAAGCTGGCGCCGAACAGGCTCAGGCACAGCACGGCGTTATCCCAGTGCTGCGTGGCGTAGTACAGGGTGATGAAGGTCGCGATCGTGCCAAACCCGATGGAACCCAGGGCCAGGCCGCAGCCGTGTGGCAGCACACGTCCCAGCACATGCATGAACGGCAGGCGTTCGCCGGCGACGATGGGCGCCGCGGTTTTGCGCCAGGCCAATGCCAGCCCCAGCAAACCCAGCAAGATGATGCTGACGCCCATGCTCCACAGCCCCAACGCATTGACCAGCCATACCCCCAGCGGCGCACCGATCGCCAGCGCGCCGTAACTGGCGATGCCGTTCCAGGAAATCACCTTGGCGGTATTCGCTGCACCGACCCGGCCAATGCCCCAGCCAATCGAACCCGAACCCACCAGGCTTTCGGCACTGCCCAGCACCAGGCGACCGATCAACAGGCTGATCAGGCTGAGTGTCGGCAGGTGGGGCGTCCAGGCCGACACGAGCATGAACACACCGCTCAGCCCACAGCCGGCGAGGCCGAACATCACCGCGCGCTTGCTCCCCAGGTTGTCGATGATTCGCCCGGCGTAAGGGCGACTGAGCAGGGTGGCCAGGTACTGCACGCTGATCACCAGCCCGGCGATCACCGCGCCGAAACCCAGTTCGCCATGGACGAAACCGGGCAGCACGGCCAGGGGAATGCCGATATTCAGGTAGCCGATGAAGGTGAACAGGACAATGGAAACGACTTGCAGCGTGACCGCCAGGGGGCGCTGGGAATCTGACATGGGAAAGAGGTCCACGGAGCAGCAGGATAGATAGGCTGCTTATGATAACGGCGAGCGCGGCGTCCGGGCGTGGAAAAGTAAAACTATTTGCCCAGTGGTGGTTCAGCCGTCGTGCTGTTCGCTGACCAGGCGCGTGGTGACCAGTGCGGCGATGGCGTTTTCTTCGCTGCCGAAACGGGCCAGCAGGGCCGCTTGTTTCTCGGCGGGGAGGCGGGTCCAGATCTCGACCATTTTCTCGGCGGTGCCGATCAGGACGCTGGCCTGGGCTTCGCTGAAGGGAGGGGTGTCATCGGTCATGGAGGTACTCGGGTTCAGGCAGTGTGGAAAGCGCATCTTAGCGCTTTCCACACGGTCTGGTGGTGCGGGTCAATCAGTCTTCGCTGTCGGCCTGGCGGCGTTCAGTGGCTTGCTTGGGCTCGGGTTGCTGGGCATCAGGTTGCCCCCCGGCTTGTAGCGTGGTCGTCTGCTCAGTGTCGTGCAGGCTTGGGAAGGGGAGATTAGGGATCTCGTGCATATCGCGCTCCTCGCAAAGTCTGTGGATAGATCTGGGTAGATCCGCGCTTTTACAAAGCGTGGGCAGGATACCCCAGGAGAAATGACAAAAAGACTTTTAAATCCCGTTGTGCCGACAAAAGGGATTGTCTGGACAAGTTATGACCAATTTCACTTTACGGTGGCTTGGGCGAGCTTTCCTGGCGGTCGACACCAGGGATTACCGATGGTCGGCAAGGCTCAAGAGTGCGCCCGCAGGGCCGATGGCGTGTGTATATCGCGCTGCATTCGGTCGTGACACCGGACATGGAGGTCGGGGCATGTCGCTCTGTGAGTTCGGCTCTTCCACTGCCATGAGATTCCCACCATGTTTCTACAAAAATCCTTGAGAGCCCAGATTCTTGCTCTGCTCAGCGGCAGTTTGCTGGCGATGCTGTTGATCGCCCTGGCGTCCTTTCATTTCCTGTCCGAGGGTGTCCAGAATTATCGCCACCTGATTGATGGCCCGTTGCGCGCCTCGCAGTTGATCGACGAGGCTAACCTGCAATTCAAGGTACAGGTCCAGGAGTGGAAAAACGTCCTGTTGCGTGGCAAGCAGCCAGCGGACCTGAATAAGTACTGGAAGCAATTCGAAGAGCGCCAGCACGATGTCCAGGGCATTCTGGGTGAGTTGATCGGGCACAAGGATCTCCCAGCCCAAATCAAGGCACGCATTGAGCGCCTGAGGGACGAACACCGTCAGTTGGGTTCGGCATACCAGAAGGGCCGGGACGCGTTTGTGGCGGCCGGTGCTGACGCGGCGGCCGGTGATGCGGCGGTCAAGGGCGTCGACCGTGCTGCCAGCGAGCAGATGAGTGTGTTGGTGGCTGAGTTGCGCCAGATGGGCCGCGAGCAATCGGTGTCGATCAGTGCCGGGGCGGATCGCACGATTATGCTGGGCACCGTAGTGATGCTGGTTTCGGGCCTGCTGATCGGGTTGTTCAGCCTGTGGCTGGTCAATCGCAATCTGGTGCAGCCCATCCGCAACCTGATCGAATACGTGACCCAATTGAGTCGCGGCCGTTTCGCCGAGCGGGTAGCCAGCAATCGCCAGGACGAACTGGGCGATCTCGCCCTGGCGGCCAATACCTTGCGCGATTTCCTCTCCGAAACGTTCACGCGCCTGCAACGCAGTGCCACGGAACTGGACAGTGCCAGCGGTGAGCTCAATGCCATCGCCAGCCTGATGAGCCAAGGCACCAGCGAACAATTCGAACGCACCGATCAGGTGGCAACGGCCATGAACGAGATGTCCGCCACCGCCCAGGAAGTTGCCCGCCATGCCGCCGATGCGGCGCGGGCTGCCGATGATGCCGATCATTCGGCGCAGCAGGGCGAGAAAGTGATGCAAGGCACTATCCACACCATCACCCAGATGCGTGGCGAAATCGCCAACACGGCCACGGTGATCCGTCGCCTGGAGACCGACAGCGGGCGCATCGGTAAAGTGCTTGAAGTGATTCGCGGGATCGCCGAGCAGACTAACCTGCTGGCACTCAACGCAGCCATCGAAGCGGCACGGGCGGGTGAGGCCGGTCGCGGTTTCGCGGTGGTCGCTGATGAGGTTCGCAACCTGGCCCAACGCACGGCGTCATCGATCATCGAAATCAATCAGATCATCCAGACCGTGCAGACTGGCGCAGTGGACGCGGCCCAGGCCATCGAAAGCGGGCAGTCGCGCAGTGAAGAAAGTGTCGAGCAGGTGACCCAGGCCGGCGCCATGTTGGAGCGCATCACCCAGGCGGTGGAAGCGATTCGCGACATGAACCGCCAGATCGCCACCGCCGCGGAGGAGCAGACCTCCGTGGCCGAAGACATCTCGCGCAACCTCACTGAAATCACCTGCATCGCCAGCACCAACCTCGACAATGTGCAGCGCACCGAAGCGGCCAGTCGGGATTTGCATGGGTTGTCCGGGCAGTTGAATGAAGTGACGGCGCGGTTGAGTGCTTGACGGCTTGTGGCGAGGGAGCACGCCCCCTCGCCACAAAAGCTTATGCGAACCCGAGGTGGATCAATTTCAATAATCGCGCCGCTTGCGAAACGCCCATCGGCCTGCAATCACGGTGAAGGTCGCCACCAGCGCCACCAGGATCCAGAAGCCCTCGGGGTCACCCGCCAGCGGTACGCCGCCGACGTTCATGCCGAAGAAACCGGCAATGATGTTGATGGGCAGCGCCAGGACCGTGACCACGGTCAGGGTGAACAGCGTACGGTTGCTTTGTTCGTTGAGGTTGGCAGCGATCTCTTCCTGCAGCAGCTTGATCCGCTCGCCCAGGGCGGTGAGGTCGTTGATGATCAGGGCAAACTCCTCGGTGGACTTGCGCAGCTCCTTGACGTCTTCCTTCTGCAACCATTGCGGCGGGCGGTTGAGCAAGCGCAGCAACGAGCCCGGCTCCAGGGCCAGCAGGCGTTGCAGGCGCACCAGCACGCGGCGTTGGGCACCCAACTCGGAGCGGTTGGTGGACAGTCGCGAAGAGAGCAATTGATCCTCGATCTGGTCGACGCTGAGGCTGGTCTTGCGCACGATCTGAGTCAGCACTTCGCCTTGGTCGCGTAGCAGATGCACGAGCAGTTCCAGGGGTGAGCGAAAGCTCTCGCCGGCCTTGACCGATGAGCGCAGCTTGTCGACCGAATGCAAAGGTTGCAGGCGCGCGCTGATGATCAACCGACTGTGCACGCAAACCCACAGTGTGGAGACATCCGAGGACACCAGGTTGCTGAGGTTGAACACCACGTCGTTGACCACGGCCAGCAATGCCGAGTCGACATGTTCGATCCGGGTCGAGCGTGAGCCTTCGTGCAAGGCTTCGAAAAACTCCTCGGGCAGGGCCAGGTGACTTTTCATCCAGCGTTCGCAGGCGGCGTGAGCCAGGTTCAGGTGCAGCCAGAGAAACTCATCCGGGTCTTGCGGTTGTTGCAGGCTTCGCAGGGCCTGGGCCGAATCGATCTCCTGGCCACGCTCGCCGGGGCGGAAACGAAATCCGTAAAGCAGGCCGAACAGGTCCGGGTCGCGATGGCTTTGGTCGATGCTGTGGTTCATGAGGGCTCGCTGGCGGGGAGTGCCTGTCGCGGCGACAACAGGTTCACTTGAGCGGCATCATTGCAAGCTTTCTTGAAGGTTTTGTGACAGGTATGTCGCGGTGCTGGACCTGTGGAGTTCATAGCGGATTTTCACATACGCCAAACAAAAAGCCGCGCAACTCGGAAGTTGCACGGCTCTTTTTTGTCGATGGATCAAGTGTCTTGCTTGTTGCTCAGGACTTTGCCGGTTGTAGCGTCGAAGTCAACGTCAAACTCTTTGCCATCGGCGGTTTTCAGTTCCACTTCATACTCATAACCGTTGAAGTGGTTATCCAGGTCGGTGTCGGTGATGGTGGCACCTGGGTGCAACTTCAGGGCTTCTGCGTTCATCGATTCCAGGGATTTGATCTTGCCTTCCTTGACCAGTTGCGGAACCTGGTCGATTCGAACGTCAGCCTGGGCCAGGCCAGCGGTGAGGGTCAGGGCGGCAGCGGTGAACAGGGCAGTCAAAGTTTTCATATGTCTTTCCTTGGTGTCGTTAAAGGGTGAGTCGTTTAAGTGGGTTCAGATTATCTCTGGCAACTTAATTCACGCTTAATTCGGAAAACTTTTTAAAAACAGGATTAAGCCCATGGAACTAACGCCACTGTTCCATGGGCGTGTTCGGATCAGTAGCCGTTCTTCTCCAGCAACTGCGCCACGCTGCCCGTATCGGGACGCTTGAAGTACTTGAGCAACTCACTGGCCCGGTTGGTGAAAATGCCATCCACGCCAGCGTCCATCACTTTCTTGAAGTCCACCGGCTCATCCACGGTGTAGACATGCACCAGCAAACCCTGGGCATGGGTGTACTGGTTCATCCACGGCTGCACCAGATCCGAGTAACTCTGGCTGCCGCCATGGGTCAAGGCCGCGGACGGACCGGTGCCCACTGCACCCTGGGCCTTGGCGTACTGGACCCATTTCTCGAATTCCGCCCTGTCCTTGGGTTCCTGCTTGGCATAGTAGACCGCCTTGTCCGTTTCACCGGATTCGGCAAACGGCACCTTGGACTTGGGTTCGATGTTGCCCTCGCCGACCCACAGCAAGAGGATCTTCGGCACCTTTGGCATCTCTTTGTGCAACAGTTCCAGGCTGCTCTTCTCGAAGGTCTGCAAGACCACCTTGCCCTTGCCTTGGCCGACCCCGATGGCGCTTTTTGCGAGCTTGGAGCCGGAGGGGCTCAACCAGCCACGGTCCTGCAATTTGTCCTTGAGGTCACGTTCGATGCCGGGAAACAACTTCGGCTCCTTGGTTTCGATATACAGCCCCGGTTTGTGCTGTGGGTTGCCCTGGGCAATGTCGATCACTTCATCGAGGGTGAGGATCTTCAGGCCGGCGAACGAAGGGCGGGCGCGATCCGGGTAGGCGGTATTGAACCAACTGCCGGCATCGAGGGTTTTGAGTTCCGCCATGGTGAACTCGTTGGCAGTGCTGTCCTTGCGTTCGGGAAACTTGGTGGCGACATCTGTGGTGCGCAGCAGGCTGTCGTCATGCAGGACGAACAACACTCCGTCCTTGCTGCGTTGCAGGTCCAGTTCCAGATAGTCGGCACCCAGGTCGCGGGCCAGCTTGTAGGCGGCGGCGGTGGATTCCGGCGCGTCGAAGGAGGCACCGCGGTGGGCGATGACCGCCGGATGCGGAATGCCTTGAAGGGTTGCCAGGGCCTTGGGGCTCGGGGCTTCGGAGGCTTGTGTCTGGCCCAAGCCGAGCAACAGGCTCAGCACCAAGGCGCTGCGGGTGAAGGTGACAGGCATACTCGATATCCTTTCGTGATTTTCAAAGGCTTCTCTTTTAACAATTGAGCGCCTTCGGCGCTATCGCTACACCGCTATAAACCTGTGCAAAGCAGATTTTTCCCACGCATTTCAAGGCCGCTTTGCAGTACCCTTGGCCGCACAGTTTCCCCGCAGAGGGAAACCTTAATTCCAGCATCCGCTTGCCCTGCGTGTAAACCATTGATCAGACGTCCCGAGGGACGCATCCATGAGGTTTACCATGCGCACCACTTCGACATTCATCTGCCAGGCCGCCGACCAGCTCAAGGGTTTTGTCGGCCTGAACCGCAAGACCGGCCAGTACATCGTGCGGTTCAGCGAAGACGCCTTCGGCATGGACGTTGCCGACGACGGCATCATTCCCACCAGCGAATTTGTCTGGGCCCCCGCAGCAGACGGCGCCATGGCCCTCAAGCGCGAGCGGATCCAGCTGTTGCTGGACCAGAACATCGACGACCGCATCAACCTCACCGAACCTTTGCGGGTGTACATGGCCCGCAGCGATCTGCCGGAAATCGTGGCGGTGCGGCAGTTGGTGGAAGGCTGAGGCCAGGATCTAGAAACACTGTGGGAGCTCAGCTCCCACAGTGGATTTGTGGTGAAGGCAGATCTGTGAACACCCGAGATTCAGTGTGGGAGCGGGCTTGCTCGCGAAGATGTCGGCACATTCAACATCGCTGCAAGCTGACCCGCCGCTTTCGCGAGCAAGCCCGCTCCCACAGGTTTGTATCCTGGCATCAGGTTGGGCGTTGGAAGGCATAGTCCCGTTCGACCTTGCACACTCTCGTATGGCAATGGGTGTACCAGGTTGAGCGACCGCGCTCACGGATCGTGCGGTGTTCGGGATGCTGCTTCCAAGCCAGGATCGCGGCTTCATCGCTCCAATACGACACAGTAATCCCCAAACCATCGTCGCCACGGGCCGATTCGACACCTAAAAATCCGCGCTGCTCCCGAGCCAGGGCCAGCATGCGCTCGGCAGCTTCGGCGTAGCCTTGGTCCCCCTCGGTACGCAGGGAGGTGAAAATCACGGCGTAACAGTGGGCGCTCATGGCATTTTCCTCGCGCAGGCTTCGACAAACGCGCGGACCAGCGGCGGCACCCGGCCCTCCAGCGCAGCTCGTTCAGGCTGGAACAGCGTGGCGACAAAGAACGGATGGTCCTGCAGCTCCACCGCTCGCAGGTCGCCGGCCGAATCCCGGGCGACGGCGTGCAGGCGCTGGCTCAGCAAGTCTTTTTCAAACTCCGGATTGACCCCGAAGCGGCAATGGTAGCCCTCGAACGCGGTCTGTCGGCCATAGGCCTTGGCGATCAACGAGCCCGCCTCGAGTTGAAGGCTGTCGATAGTTTCCACCAGGGCACAGCTCAGCGGCGTCAACAGTGCCCGTTCAGCCTCGGGAGAGGTTTCACCATGGGCGGCGTCGACCCAGCCCATCACGTGACGGGCATATTCCAGCACGGCATGCTGAAAACCACCGCAGGTGCCCAGGAAAGGGCGACGCTGTTCGCGGGCAAAACGAATGGCTTGCAAGGCGCCGGCTTCGTTTTGGTAGGGGCTGCCGGGCACGCACCAGACACCGTCGAAATCCTTCAGCACAGCGTTGTCGGTAATGAGCGGCGTTGCCAGCCATTGCAAGCGAAGGGCATGGCCGGTTTGTGTGCCAGCCAGCTCAAGTGCGAGGGGGATCGCCCGATGAGCGGTGATGTGTGGGTCGTGGTCGCCGACCAGGGCGATGGTTAACGGATGCTGTTTTTCCATGGGAGGCTCGCCGCTTGTTGATTCCTGGTGGCCACTATAGATTGGCGTTCACGCAATCAATATTGGCGTTTATCCAAGTGATCAATGCAGCAACGCACTATCGTCTGGACTATCCCGATCTGTCCCTGATCCTGGCGCTGGTCCGTGGCGGCTCGCTGGCCCGGGCCGCTCGGCTGCTGCAGGTGGACGTGTCCACGGTGTTTCGTTCGGTACGTCGGCTGGAGGCAGCCCTGGGCCAGCCCTTGTTCGAGAAAAGCCGTTCCGGGTACTTGCCCACGAGCCTGGCCCAGGCATTGGCCGAACAGGCCGAGCGCGCCGAGCAGGCATTGGAGGCGGCACGGGTGGGGGTGGAGCAGGGCGGTGAGGTCATCAGCGGGACGGTGCGCCTGACGTGCAGTGATTCAGTCCTGCAAGCGTTGTTGCTGCCGGCGCTGGCGCGTTTCATGCCTGCTTATCCGGCGTTGAGCCTCGAGTTGAGCACCTCGAATGACTTCGCCAACCTCAGCCGCCGGGATGCCGACATTGCGTTACGACTGACCCGTACGCCGCCGGAGCATCTGGTTGGTCGCAACCTCGGCAATGTAACGTTCCGGGTATGTGCCGGCGTCACGTACCTGCGCTCGGCGAATGTGGACGACCTGGCTGCCGTGACCTGGATCGCGCCTGACGATTTTCTCCCCGATCACCCCACCGTGGCCTGGCGCCGCCAGCATCTACCCGGCGTGGTGCCCGCCTATCGCTGCAACAGCATGCTCTCGGTCACCGAACTGGTGCGGGCGGGTTTGGGGGTGGCGGCGCTGCCGGACTTTCTGATCGACGAAAACCAGGGCCTGATGCCAATCGGTGAACCGTTGCTGGGATATGACACGGCTTTGTGGCTTCTTACCCGCCCAGACTGCCGGGCCTTGCGTTCGGTGGTGACCTTGTTCGATGAGTTGGGGCGCAATCTGCGGTGGCGTTGACTTTGTAACGCGCAGGCTGTGCATGACTCAATGGATGATGCTCCCGCAACGGTTATAGTGCCTAGAGCACCAGCCCCTGGCAGAGAACATCACGATGACGAAGTCTTCCCAAACCACGCCCTCCGCACCCGTTGACCACTTGCGTTTTCATCGCCCTCACGCTCATCTGGCGCCGACTTTTGGCAATGACCGCTTTGCGCTGAGGGCGGAGGCGTTCGCGCGTTTTTTCGGGACCGCCGATGTTTCTCGGTGCGCAGACTTTAATCGTGCTGCTATGGGTCAGCCTGAACCTGATGGGGGTCTTTCACTTCGATGCTTACCCGTTCATCTTGCTGAACCTGGCGTTCAGCCTGCAGTCGGCCTATGCCGCCCCGCTGATTTTGCTGGCGCAAACCCGGCAGGCCGCTCGGGACAAGGCCCAGGCGGAAGCCGATGCGCAACATCGCGAAGCCTTGGCCGTCGCCAACAGCGAGCGCCAGGCCGAAGCCGCACAGAACACGGCGCAGTTGCTCCAATTGTTGGAGCAGAACACCCGCCTGACGGAAATGACCAAGGCGTTGACCGAGCGTATCGACAGCTTGACCACCGAAATGCACCAGAAGGTTGTGCACAACCCATCGATGCAATAGCCCTCGTTACGTGGAGGACTTCCCGTGATCAGGCCTGGTAACGACTCAGGAACATGTCGAGTGCCGATTCGATCACACGGGTCTGCTCCTCCTGGGTCAGGCTCGGTTGCCCCATGGAAACCTGCGGCCAGAAGGCGAACGTCTTGAGCAGCCCATGCATTTGTTGGGCGGCAAATGCCGGCTCCACAGGCTTCAACCGACCATCGGCCTGAGCCTGGCGAATCCAGGCCGTCAGGCCTTCTTCACGCTGCCCCATGCGCGACACCATGTCCTGGGCCCGCTCCGGGGAATGAATCGTTGCGGCGATGGCGATGCGCGCCAGGTCGAGGAAGTTTTCGTCCGCCAGCAGGTGCAGCTTGGCTTGCAGCAACGTTTGAAGCTGCTCCCGCAGCGGCGTTTGCGAGCTGTAGGGCATGTCTTGTTCTGCGGTGATGCTGTTCCATAACCGATTCAGAATGTCGGCAAACAGTTCTTCCTTGCTGGGGAAATGGTTATACACCGTGCGCTTCGATACGCCGGCAGTCGCCGCGATCTTGTCCATGCTGGTGATCTCGAAACCGCTGCTACGGAATTCAGCAATCGCGGCCTGGAGGATGGCTTCGCGTTTTCGCTCGGTAAGGCGCTGCGGTACGGTCATGGGCATTCGTCGGTTGAGAGAAGAGAACTTACACTCGGCAGTTTACTTGCTCCCGGCATTCATGCAATCTAGAAACTACACCGAGTGGTGTAGTTTCTGTGTCAAACGGCTGAGCGTGCATGCAACGGCCATCCAGCGTCCCACAACGGCGAAGCGCAATTGCGACGACGTCCTTGGAGTTATCGCACCATGACCATTCCCTCTTTTTCGACCGATAGCCCGTCTGCCCAACATTTATCCCGGCACGAACAGGGCAAGTATCGCAATCACGCCTTCACTCCGCGGCAAGGGTTCGGCACGACCCTGCGCATCATCTGGAACATGACCTTCCACAAGCCGCGCGCGACCCGGCCGGCGGGCACCATCGAGGTTCAACCGCTGACGCGCGCCGCGTTGCTGGCCGCGCCGAATCACAGCGTCTTCCGTCTCGGCCACTCCACCGTGTTGCTCAAGCTGCGGGACAAATTCTGGCTGACCGACCCGGTGTTCTCCGAACGTGCTTCACCCGTGCAATGGGTCGGCCCCAAGCGTTTTCACCAGCCGCCCATCAGCCTGGAAGAGTTGCCGCCGATTGAAGCGGTGATCCTTTCCCACGATCATTACGACCACCTCGATCATCAGGCAATCCTCAAGCTGGCGGCCAAGACTCGCCACTTCCTGGCTCCCCTTGGCGTGGGCGATACCCTGATCAAATGGGGTATCGATGCCAGCAAGGTGCGTCAGTTGGACTGGTGGCAAGGCACCGAGGTGGACGGCATCGAGTTCATCGCCACGCCCTCCCAGCATTTTTCCGGTCGCGGCCTGTTCGACAGCAACAGCACCTTATGGGCCTCGTGGGTGATGATCGACGGCGCCACGCGAATTTTCTTCAGTGGCGACACCGGCTACTTCGAGGGTTTCAAACGCATTGGCGAACAATACGGCCCCTTTGATCTGACGCTGATGGAAACCGGCGCCTATAACGTCGATTGGCCCCATGTCCACATGCAGCCGGAGCAGACACTGCAGGCTCATATCGACCTGAAGGGCCGCTGGCTGCTGCCGATCCACAACGGCACGTTCGACCTGGCGATGCATGCCTGGTATGAACCTTTCGATCGCATCCTGGCCCTGGCCTGGGAGCGCAACGTTTGCATCACCACACCGCAAATGGGCGAAGCATTCACCCTGGCGCAGCCGCAGCGTGGCCGCGCCTGGTGGCTGGACGTAGAACCCTCGGCGTACCAGGACCAGGCCGGTATCGCCTAGCATGTGCGCAGACGGTGTTATTCGATCATCGCGTAATCGGGCCGCCCCATCGGGTCCGGCGTCGCGCCCTTGATGTTCATGCCGCGCCCCGGTGCGAAGCCGGGGAAGAACACCAGCCCCTCGGCCTCCAGGCGAAACGCCAGGGCCAGGCGGGTAACATCGAGCAACTCGCCACCGGCCTCGAAGCGGCGGATGGCCTGGACCGAGACGCCGGATTGCCGGGACAGCTCCTCGACACTCCAGCCCAGCATGGCTCGGGCTTGCGCACTGTGAGCAGGGGTGAATTGATAGACAGCGATGCGTTCCAGGGTGGTTTTGATTGCGAGAGAGGCCATGGGGTGCTCCAAAGCTGTGGGATTCAAAAAAATACTGTGTTTTTGTACAGTTGTTTTGAATCCTGATCAATCTCATTTTTTGATCAATGACCGGTGGTCTTCTCCAGCCAGGCGCTCGGAGCGTGACCCAGTACGCGACGGAACATGGTGGAAAACGCAGCGGGGCTGTCGTAGCCCAGATCCAGGGTTATGCACGTCACCGAATCCCCTTCGGCCAAACGGGCCAACGCCGCCATGACACACGCCTGCTGCCGCCAGTGGCTGAAACTCAGTGTGGTCTGCCGGCTGAACAGGCGATTGAACGAGCGCAGGCTGATATGCAATTGCGCCGCCCATTGCACGGGCGAGGCATGGGTGTCGGGGTGTTTCAGGAACGCCTGGCACAGGCCGAGCAGGCGCGGGTCTTGGGGCAATGGAAGGTGCAGTGGCAGATGGACGCTGCGCAGCAGTTCGTGCAGCAGCAGATCGATCAGCGCGTCATCGCGTCCAGCCTCGTCGTAGTCCGGCGCAAGCGCCACGGCTTCCACCTGGATGAGCGGCGAGATTATCCGCTACGCCTTCATTGCCTACTTGGGCCTGACCATTCTGGATTGCCTGCAGCGGCGAGGTTTTCTGACACGCGCCAGGGATGCCGACCCACGACCCCTGTCGACAATGGAAACGACGTTGGGGGTTACCGCTGTCGGAATCATTGCCACATTCCTGGGGGGGAAGTGTCATGACCGTGCCGCTGCTGCGCCGATGTGGTTTGAACATGTCCCAGGCTACGTCCATGGCTAATCCGCTGAGCCTGCCTGTCGCTCTGGCCGGCACCGTGACCTGCATGGCCTTGGCCGCTTTCACTGGAGCAGACCTCGGGCCGTGGTTCGTCGGTTATGTCGATTTGCTGGCCTTCGCTGTACTCACGCTAGGGGCGTTATTGGGCATCCGCCTGGCAACGCCGTGGATCGGGCGGATACCGGATCGACTTCATGCTTGGGTCTACATTGGACTGTTAGGTATCGTGATGCTGATAATGTTGACAGAGTAAGGCTTCTGTACGGCGTTGCTCATCTAGTAAGGGGGCTCCATGCCAACATCCGACAGTGACTGGAAAAACTACAACCACCTTTACGATCTGGCGCTGGACCGCTTTTGCCAAGGTGTTCTTGCTAATGCCCAGACGATCGCTCAGAACGACGCGCTATCAGCTCAAGCGCGATATCGTACGCTCTATCGCTTTATGCGCAATCGGGACAAGGACATGGCAATGGCATTCAATGTAGGCCGACGCCGAGAGATTTCCTTATCGCTCAGATTGATGATTGCCTATGACCTGCTGGACGATCAGGAATTGGCGGTTCTGAGTGACGAGTTACGTGAAAGGATTTCCGACGCTGTTCGCCAGCCGTATGAGATTGAATGGGCTGAAGACGCCTAGTTTTTTCAAGTATTTTCCTGAGGACCTGAATGTTGATCTTCAACTGTACTGAAGCGGCCTGCGCCTTCTTCAGCCGCGTAAACAAAGGTAAGAAAATCACGCCAGTGGGAAAGCCACCCTCATCCGTCATAGAGGATGATGAGGTGGGTGAGCTCGCCGAACAGTGGCTGGTTCATGCAATCACCGTGCAACGCAAACATGTGTTGTTCGTCATCCATGTGCAAACCCGTTATTGCATGATTTTCGCCGATGCTAAAAAAGCTGATGTCGAAGGTTTTATTCAACGGTTTTCAGAGCGATGGATCAATGGCTTGATGCGTCACGCGGGACAGCACGACCTCCTTCGCTGGGTCGATGACGAGCCGATGATGGAGCGCTTCCAGAAAAGTTGCCGTGAGTATGTTTTTTACAAACGCGGTCATCGCGGTGCGCAAAAGCACATCAACGAAATTTCCTGGATTTTCGAGGACTGTGCCGCCGAATGGGGCACGTTACCCGCAGATGAATACGCTGCGGGCCGCTTCGATGGCGATATGAACGACACCCCGAGAAGCAGCAAAGGTCATAAGGGCTATTACTTTCCGGATGAGGAAATGATCGTGCACTGGTTGCGGCGTTACGGCGGTCTGGATGAGTCCGCCGCCCAGGCAGCCCGTGAGCGGCGTATGGAAGTGAAACGAGAGATATGGGCGTTCGAACGGCAACTTGCTCAAGGAGCGCAATGAAGAAGGCGTAGCGCTACAACCACCCTGGACGAAGTTACTTGTCGGCCAATCCCGGCGCCTCCCGAATAATGAAGTGGTCCAGGTTCTCGATATTGGCGCTGAACACCCCGAACGTCTGGTCGGGGTTTTTCTTGCTCGGCACCTGCTTGAACTCCGGCGTCACGCCATAAAAGAAGCAGTACAACGGCGCATCACTGTCGATGGCGTGCTTGATTTCTGCCAGGAACGCTTTGCGCTTGCGGTAGTTGTCGATCAGCTTCTTGCTCAGGTAAACATTGACTGAGTAAGGCTTCTTTTTTGCCTCGTCCGCTTGCTTGAACCAGGCCTTTGCTTCGAAATCGATGCGAAAGCTCAGCGTGTAATCCTTGATCTCCTTGATCTTGCCCCAGTAGATCAAGCCCTTGTTGTCCTGCAAGTACTCGATCTTCTTGAAGAACGATCCATAGGGCGCCGTGTGCTCGCCGATCTTCAGCGGCATGCGCTTGAGCAAATCCTTGTTATCGAAATTCGAGACGAAACATTCCACCGGGTGGGCGAAGACACTGGTCTTGTCCGGTGTCGAGTCCTGGGCGGAATGAGTGTTATCACCGTGGGGCGATACAGAGAGGGGCGTAGGGCGAGTCGCTTCAACATCCTTCGGCAGATCGGACGGTTTACGCACGTATTGACGCCGAGTCAGCAACAGCTCCGACGGAAAATGCTCTTCGCGGTCGTCATCCGTTTCCGCCTCGTCACTCTGCGCACCCAACCCCGGCGTTTTCGGACTGACATAAGGGCAGCCCTCGATATGCTGGGTCGTTGGTTGGTTCTTGAAATGTGGCGTGCGAATGTAATTGACGTTCTTGGCATTGAACGTCGTCAGCCGATTCTCCTCATCAAACGCCGCCCGACAGGCATCGTTGGGGCACTGGAACTGTTCTTTCGCAGAATCGAACGCCACCGTCTCGTCGAAATTCAGATCGCGCACGTCATAGATCGACAGCTTGTCGTCGAGGCTGCGGCAGTAGGCGAGGTTGAATTTCATTGCGGACTCGGGGCCTTGAGGGGGAAAGGATATTAATAGCGGGAGACGGGGTGGGTTGCACTGATTGTTTTCAACTCGGTGCAACATCTGCAGCAATGCCCCGGCCATGGACAGCGCCCGAGATTTTATTGATATCCTCAGCTCGACACCAACCCTGTGGCGAGGGGATTTATCCCCGCTGGGCTGCAAAGCAGCCCCAAGACAACCGGCATAATAATGCCGGTTACGCGGTGAAACCCTTGGCTAACCGGAATTATATTGCTGAAAGCTGAGCGCCCGGTCGAACGAGAAAGTCAATGAAAGAATACACCCCCGAAGGTCGCCAGGCACTGCTTGAAGATATCTCGACCCAGCACGCGACGGGAAACGAAACCCTGGGAACCGCCGTTCGCCGGCTACGACTCGAGGTCACCGGTTTGGACCAGGAAACCTTTGCACTGATGTGCAAGATGTCGACCAAAGCCCTGTACCAGATCGAGAAGGACAAGGGTAATCCGACCCTCAGCACCATTGACGCCATCATGAGGAAGTTCGGACTGCGTCTCGGGCTGACCAGAACGCCGCAAACCATTTACACGCCGCCGCTTGGGCAGGAAAAGCCTGCCTCTAATGCGCCCATTCGCGGCACTAAGCCTCGTCGTCAATAGGCGGGTCAACAGGCACTTCAACAATGCAAGCTTGGTCGAATTCCCCCATGGTCGCCTCGTCGATAGCGTCGATTTTCAGCAGCGCTTCAGCCGAACTGTGAATCGACTCGAAGGCCTCACTTTATTTTTTCCGTCATTGCATATCCCCATGTGTTCTTTTTCGTCCAACAGAAACAGGGTGTTTCCTGAAACCACTATTCCGCATCCCAAAGCCGTGGAAACCTGCCCGCGATTCTCAAAACAACACAGCAACCAAGCCCTACACCAACCTATGACCCGATACCTGTGGCGAGGGAGCTTGCTCCCGCTGGGCTGCGATATAGGTAGCCCGTTCCTTGGGCAACAAAAATCGCCGCCCGAGCATGGATATCAGCTGTTGTTACTCAATTGTCAAACTAGGCTGTAGTGTCGTCCGATTTGTTGTAACGATGTACTTGCGACTCGGCAAACTCTCGATGGTAAATGTCTGCTTGCCCATTCAGCGCCAGGACATTCTGAACAATATCCTTTCTCGAAGAATCAATACCGGTTGCATACACCATTGCCCGCCAGCAAAGGAATAAAATTGAAACCGGTTCCGTAGCAAGGCCGGCAAAATGCGCGTTCTCAAGAAGTGCCCTTTCTTGTGGTTCTCTTGTAGCACGATCCCAGATGAGGTCCATTGCTGTCTGGTCTGCATGTATGAAGTGACTGCTGATACCATAGCCATGTAAAAAAGACTTGTACCCTCGTAAATCAAGCCCATCATCGTGGAACTCACAAAGAACACGGGCCATTTCGGTAAATGACCACTTTTGCTTAAGAGCGTTTCGCTTGGACTTTGGCCACTTTGCGCGAAGCTCGGCCTCTTGGTCGGGGCTCAGAATAACACCGCCAATGAGCATCTGAGTGTCTTGATTATTTGACTCGGTAGCAAAGGGTTTAGCCCTCTCTGAACGCTGAAGATCTTCGATTTGATTCAAGAATACGGAGTATTCGTCTATACGTAATCCGCGCTCATCTGGGGGCGCGATACTTACAAATAAGAACCGAGTAGCACACTCAAGTGCCGACCGCATTATGATATCGCAGTCCCAGAGCTTCCATTCCTGAAGAAGGAGGTTTATGGACTGGCATCTCTCTGAGTAGTAATGTAAAACCATTCCCGCGTGCGAGGAATATTTAGGGTCGATTTCTCTCGTTTTCTCAATAACTCGCTGCAACTCGTCTCGTAGCTGGGAATATACGTCTAGGGATGAATAAATGAGGTGTTGCATGGTTAATCCCTAGAGTTAGGTGGATGTTATATTTAGAAAAGTATTGTTCTATCATTTCGTTGCCCATGAATTTCTTCTGCAATAATCCGAGCCGCTGAACGCTTTTGTCATCTCCCTTGTAGGGTACATCAGTGTATCCCGAGGAAGCCCGCCTCTTTTATGTCATCAATTGAGCAGCCAAACATGGAAAGTTCTTCTCCCGTAAAGATCGCTGCGGATATGGCGTGCACTGGGCCTTAAAGCAGCTCCAAATTCCCTAGAGGCAATAGAAACCGTCGCCCGAGCGAGGACGACGGCATCTCAATGTCAAAACCCTCTCAAAACCCGCGATGCTTTCCGCCACCAAGATTCATGCTGACTAAACGGATCATCCACCAGCACCGCGGGCATATCCCGCAAGCGAATCCATGGCTCATCCTGCCAATGCAGCATGCAGAGCGACATCTTCGGCCAGTCCAGCACGCTCAACGTGGGGCGCTCCACCTTGTGCGAGCAGCGCTCATCCCGCAGTGTAGGCACCACCTGATGCGTGATCCACTCACGTAGCAACCGATACTCAGGGCAATAGTGATAAACCAGCAACGCATAAACGCCCGACTCGCTCAGCATCAGTCGCTCTTCGGTCAAGCCGTGGATATGCACGAGCATCATCCGGCGCTGGTCAGGATCAAGCTTGCGTGTCATGCGCTCATCAAGGTGCTTGCTCATCAAACGCCCCAAATCGCACGCGCTGAACCAAGCCTGGTTTTCAACCAAGAGGGCATGCAGATGAATATTATGTCGAATAAATTGAGTAGGAATCAGCGGATCAGACATGACACACCTCCAAAGGAGGTTGTGTATGGGCTGACGTGCGGGTAGGGCTGGTTACCTTCATCGTGAAGGTCAGGTTTGCAGGCATATCCTTTACCTCTGGCTGCTTTCTTAGGGCATTCGTTAAGGGTGTCGGGAGCTAAGAAACCCACCAGAGACGGGCCGGACTGAACTGGCCTAATAATTCCGGACACCTCTTAAGGGCGATATGATTTCGCCAACTTGGAGGTTCCATGAACGAAAGAAAGGTCTATACCCGCGAGTTCAAGCTGCATGCTGCCAGCATGGTGCTTGATGATAACTGCCCGGTACCAGAAGTTTGTGCATCGCTGGACATCGGACCCACCGCTTTACGGCGCTGGGTTGATCAGGTTCGTAAGGAACGCGAGGGCCAGCCAGTTAAAGGCACCAAGGCGATTACTGACGATCAGCGCCAGATCCAGGAGCTAAAAGCCAAGATCAAGCGCATGGAGA
>NZ_FMUZ01000044.1:0-42505 GCF_900101575.1 Pseudomonas sp. NFACC37-1
ATCGACATAGTCGTTCTTGTTGCTTTTGACGTAAGGACGTACATGTTGGGCTGCTATGAGTTTGGGTTGATGGCCACAACTGACTGCGAATCGGCCCATGAAATGCGCACCGCCGCAGGCTTCCATAGCCAGGGTGCAAGCGGGCAGTTGAGCAATGAAGGCAAAAACCTGAGCGCGTGAAACCTTGGCACGGAACAGGTGGCGCCCGCGGTTATCTTGACCGTAGAAGTGGAAGCAGTTTTTGCCTAGATCCAAGCTGGTAATAGCAAGATTGTCAGTATTCATGGCGGCGGTCTCCGGTAGATCCCCCAGTGAAAGCTTAGCTTTCACTGGGGGAGGTCTGAGAGGACCATTTCATTAGGGGGACGCGATCAGCTCAATTGCAACCAGATCGGCGCGTGGTCCGACGGTTTTTCCATGCCCCGCAGCTCATAGTCCACGCCAGCGTCCTTGACCCGCGGCAGCAGGCCGTGGGAGGTGAGGATCAGGTCGATGCGCAGGCCGCGCTTGGGCTCGTCCTCGAAACCGCGGCTGCGGTAGTCGAACCAACTGAAACGGTCGGTGACGTCCGGGTTCAGGTGGCGGAAGCTGTCCACCAGGCCCCAGTTCTTCAGGCGGGCCATCCATTCGCGCTCTTCCGGCAAGAAGCTGCATTTGCCGGTTTTCAGCCAGCGCTTCATGTTGTCCGGGCCGATGCCGATGTCGCAGTCTTCCGGGGAAATGTTCACGTCGCCCATCACCACCACCGGCTGGTCGTTGCTGAAGCGGCTTTCCAGCAGTTGCTGCAAATCGCTGTAGAATCGCTCCTTGGCCGGGAATTTGGTCGGATGGTCACGGCTTTCACCCTGGGGGAAGTAACCGTTCATGATGGTCACCGGTACGCCGTTGGCATCGGCGAAGGTGCCCCAGATGAAGCGCCGCTGGGCGTCCTCGTCGTCACTTTCGAAGCCTTTGTACAGGCTCAGCGGCGCCTGGCGGGAGAGCAGGGCGACGCCGTAGTGGCCTTTTTGCCCGTGGTAATGCACGTGGTAACCCAGGGCCTGCACCTCGGCCAGGGGGAATTGTTCGTCGTGAACCTTGGTTTCCTGCAGCCCGATCACATCCGGCTGGTGCTTCTCGATCAGCGCCGCCAGCTGATGGGGGCGGGCGCGCAGCCCGTTGATGTTGAAGGAGACGATCTTCATGGTCGGCTGTCCTGGCAAAACTGCGATGCTAGCTGACATGTGGGAAGGGAGCCAGCGTGGCAGTAGGACAAATGCGCTGCTAATGTCCTGTGGGTGTAGGAACGATCGTAACCCAATCGGGTTCGTACTCAATAAGAGCAGGGCCCCATCGAGCCTCGCCCCAGGAGATCTACCGTCATGCCTGAAACCGCCATCGCCGACGTCCATATGCTCGACAGTGGTTATTCCCGCGAAGCCCGTTCGTTGCTGTACCAGGCCTATCGCCATGAGCCTACCTTCAGCTACCTGTTCGAGTCCGAGCGTCCCGGTTATGAACAGCGGGTACGGGCCACGGTGCGTGAGCTGGTCAAACAGCATTTTCTCCAGGACCTGCCGGCCATCGGCCTGCTGGTCAACGACCGCCTGATTGGCATCGCCCTGATCGCCCCGCCGCAGCGGCGCCTGGGCATCACCGAAAGCTGGGCCTGGCGCCTGCGCATGGTCTTGAGCACCGGTTTTCGCTGCACCCGGCGCTATCTGGAGTACCACGCGGCGGTGCTGGCCTGCCTGCCGTCGGATGCAGTCCATGTATTGCCGCTGCTGGGGGTGCACCCACAGTTCCAGGGCAAGCATTTCGGCGAGCAGTTGCTCGAGGCGGTCCATAACTGGTGTGCGGTGGACGAGCATTCCCAAGGGGTGGTGCTGGACACCGGCAACCCGCGCTACCTTGAGTTCTATAAACGCCAGGGATACGAGGAAATCGGTGAAGTCGCGGTAGGACCGATCCGCGAGCATGTGTTCTTCCACGCCAACCCGCAGATTCTGCAAAGCGCAACGGCATAGTCGGGCGAACTTTTAGGAAATGTCCGGCTCTATCAAGCACCTACGCTCGTGATAGCATCCGCGCCATGAATCTCCCAGGAAGAATGACCGGTGGCGCGCTCTTGCTGTCCTTCAGCTGCGCGGCACTGGCAAACAGTGAATTGGAAGTACGCGTCCAGCCGTCCAATGATGAACTCAAGGCCAACGTCGAAGGTTACATCGGTGGCGTGGGGGACCGTGACGAGGAAGCCTTGCTGCGCTTCAGTCGCGGCGCCGAGGAACAGGCGCGCAAGGCCGCCCAGGCGCTGGGCTACTACCAGCCGCAGATCGACAGCGAGGTCAAGGGCGGCAAGGATCCACGGCTGGTGCTGACCATCGACCCCGGCGAGCCGGTGCACCTGCGCAACGTCACCGTGCGCATCGATGGGCCGGCGGCTTCGCTCAAGGCTTTTCGCGTGCCCGACAACGCCGCGCTGAAGCCCGGCGCGGTACTCAACCATGGTCGCTATGAAGACGCTAAACGGGTGATCCAGAACCAGGCCTCGCGCTACGGTTATTTCAGCGGTCGTTTCACCCAGCAGAAACTCCTGGTGGACCCCCAGGCGGGCATCGCCGATATCGAACTGGTCTACGACAGCGGCCCGCGCTATGCCTTGGGCCCGGTGAGCTTCGAGGGCGACACGCCGTTCGACGAAGACCTGCTGCAACGCATGGTGCCGTTCAAGGCCGGCACGGCGTACGACTCCGAGCTGATTGCCGAACTCAACCAGGCCTTGCAATCGAGCGGCTATTTCGAAGGCGTTCGGGTGGATGCGGCCCCCACCGCCGCCACCAACAATGTCATTCCGGTGGCGGTCAAGCTCGATACGCGCAAGCCACGCACCATGGGCCTGGGCCTGGGTTTTTCCACCGACGTAGGCCCCCGGGCCAAAGCCAACTGGACACGCCACTGGGTCAACCCCCAGGGCCACAGCTATGGCTGGGAAGCGGAAGTGTCGGCGCCCCGGCAAAACGTCGGACTGTGGTACGACGTGCCGCTGGACCCGCCGCTGACCGACAAGATGCGCTACGCCGGCGGTTATCAATATGAAGAACTGGCCGGCACTGACAGCCTCAGCAAACTGCTCACCGTGGGCCCGGAATGGCACAGCAAGTTGCCCAGCGGCTGGCAGCGGGTGGTGTCGCTCAAGTGGCAGCGCGAGGAGTACCGCCTCGGCGACGATGCTGGCCTGAGCACGCTGTTGATGCCGGGCGTGAGCTATTCCTATCTGCGCAGCGACAACCGCATCGACCCGCACAACGGCTACCGTTTGCAGTTCGACACCAAGGTCGCCAAGGAAGGGCTGGGTTCGGACAATAACCTTGTATACGGTACCGCCATGGTCAAGGGCCTGACCACGGTGTTCGACAAGCATCGCTTGCTGGCGCGGGCGCAAATCGGCGGCAGCGCCACCAATGGCTACAAATCCATTCCGCCATCCCTGCGCTTTTTCGCCGGTGGCGATCAGAGCGTGCGGGGTTATGACTACCAGAGCCTGTCGCCGGAAAACTCCGAGGGCGACCGTATCGGTGGTCGCTACATGGTCGCCGGCAGCCTCGAGTATCAGTATTCCATCGCGGAAAAATGGCGAGTGGCGACGTTCATCGACCAGGGCAACTCCTTCAACAGCCTTGAGCTGCCGAGCCTGAAGACCGGCGTGGGTGTCGGCGTGCGCTGGGTGTCGCCGGTGGGGCCGATCCGCCTCGACCTGGCCCATGCGATGGACGATGAAGGCGGTATTCGATTGCACTTTTCCATGGGGCCTGAGCTGTGAAGCGTGGTGTGAAGATAACGCTACTGGCCCTCGTTGGGGGGCTGCTGGCGGTCGTGCTGGCCTTGAGCACGGTGCTGGGCACGGCATTTGGCAGCCGCTGGGCCCTCGACCTGGTGCCGGGGCTGGCCGTGGAGAATTTCCAGGGGCGGCTGGGCGGGCAGTGGAGCGCCGATCACCTGCTGTGGCAGCAGGGCGACAGTCGGGTGGCGATGGATCGAGTGATATTCGCCTGGTCGCCGTTGTGCCTGGCGCGCATGACCCTGTGCATCGAACAGCTCAAGGCCGACCAGGTCGCCTTGCAATTGCCTGCCTCCGCCGATGAGCCGAGCAGCGGCCCGATCAGCTTGCCGGACCTGGACTTGCCGCTCGCGATCGAATTGGGCGATGTGCAAGTCGGCAGCCTGTCGTTCAACGGCAGCGAGCAACTCAAGGGCCTGCAATTGGCCGCCCATTGGACCGCCGAGGGCCTGCAGATCGACTCGGTGCAGTTGCAGCGCGATGAGCTGGGTCTGAAACTGTCCGGCCTGCTCAAGCCCGGCGGCGACTGGCCGTTGAATGCCGAAGGCCGGTTGACCTTGCCAGCACCGGGCGCCACGCCTTGGGCCCTGGACCTGAAAGTCGACGGCAACCTGCTCAAGACCCTCAACCTCAAGGCCGACAGTAGCGGCTACCTGCAAGGCCAGTTGACCGGTGAGCTGCAACCGCTGGCGGACAACCTGCCCGCCAAGGTGCGTATCACCGCCGACGGTTTCAAGGCCAGCGCCGAGCTGCCGGACACGCTGTTGCTCAATCAGTTGGAATTGACCGGCGAAGGCGATCTGAAAAATGGCTATCAATTGCTTGGCAAGGCGACATTGCCCGCCGAAAAAGGGCCAGTGGCATTGCTGCTGCAAGGCACCGTGGACGCCAATGGCGCACGGATCGCCGGCCTGGATCTGGACGCCGGCAATCAGCAAAGCCTGAAACTCAGCGGGCAGGTGGACTGGCGCGACGGCTTGAGCGCCGAGGCGAAAGTCGCCTGGCTGGATTTCCCCTGGCATCGCCTGTATCCACTGATCGACGAGCCACAGGTGACATTGCGCAGCTTCAATGGCGAAGTCTCGTACACCGATGGCAACTACCTGGGCAATTTCCAGGCCGCGCTGGACGGCCCCGCCGGGGCGTTCAGCCTGGACAGCCCGTTCAGCGGCAACCTGACGCAGATCCATCTGCCGCAACTCAAGCTCGCCGCGGGGCAGGGCAAGGCCGAAGGACACCTGAGCCTGCAATTTGCCGACGGCATTGCCTGGGACACGGCGCTGCAACTGTCGGCCATCAACCCGGCGTACTGGCTCGGCGAGCTGCCCGGAACCCTGGCCGGGCCGTTGCGCAGCAAAGGCGCGATGAAGAACGGCCGACTCGAGCTCGACGCGGACCTGGATCTCAAGGGCAAGCTGCGCGGCCAACCGGCGCTGTTCCAGGCCAAGGCCAGTGGTGCCGGCGAGCAGTGGAACCTCAGCGCGCTGGACATCCGCCTGGGGGATAACCGCATCAACGGCACCGGCAGCCTGCAACAGAAACTCACCGGCCAGATCGACATCAAGCTCGCCCGCCTGGCCCAGCTCTGGCCGCAATTGCGCGGCCAGGTCGTTGGCCGGGTCGATGTCGCCGGCACGCTCAAGGCGCCCCAAGGCAAGCTCGGTCTGCAAGGCACGCAATTGGCGTTGCAGGACAATCGCCTACAAAGCCTGAACCTGGACGCGACCCTCGACAGCACCCAGCGCGGCAAGCTCGACCTCAAGGCCAGCGGCATCCGCGCCGGCGAAACGTCCCTGGGCGTGCTGACCGTCAGCGGACAGGGCGACATCAATCGGCAAACACTCAACCTGGACTTGCAAGGGCCGCAGCTCGACACGACCCTGGCGCTCGACGGCGCCCTCGACCAGGGCAATTGGCGCGGACGCCTGGCCAGTGGCGAAGTACAGGCCGGCGGGCAAGCCTGGCGCCTGCAAGCCCCGGCGAAACTGGAGCGCCTGACCGATGGCACGCTTAACGTCGGCGCCCATTGCTGGCGTTCCTTTGATGCCAGCCTGTGCGGTGAAGACCAGCGGCTGATGCCGGAGCCGAAGCTGCGCTATCACCTCAAGCAATTCCCCATCGAAAGCCTGGCCCAGTGGATGCCCAAGGATTTTGCCTGGCAGGGTCGGCTCAATGCGGACCTGCAACTGGACCTGCCGGCGAGTGGCCCGAATGGCCGGGTCCTGGTGGACGCCAGTGGCGGTACGTTGCGCATCCGTGACAAGGCCGGGGACAAGGCGCAATGGCTGGACTTCCCCTACCAGACCTTGACGCTCAATAGCCGCCTGACCCCCAAGCGCATCGACACCGACCTGAATTTCGTCGGTGCCAAGCTCGGCGAGCTGATGCTCCAGGCGCAGATCAATCCGCTGCCGGCCAGCAAGCCCTTGAGCGGTTCGTTCCGCCTGACCGGCCTTGACTTGTCCGTGGCCCGGCCGTTCGTGCCGATGGTGGAAACCCTCACCGGTCACCTGAACGGCAGCGGGACGTTGTCGGGTGGTTTGCTCGCGCCCCAGGTCAACGGCAACCTGGTGCTCAGCGACGGCGAAGTCTCCGGCCCGGAACTGCCGATCAGCCTCGAAGCCCTGCAGGTGCGGGCGATGATTGCCGGCGAAACGGTACGGCTCGACGGCGCCTGGAAAAGCGGCAAGCGCGGGCAGGGCAGCCTGACCGGGAACATCGGCTGGGGCGAAGCCCTGACCCTGAACCTGGCCCTCAAGGGCTCCCAACTGCCGGTCACCGTCGAACCGTACGCGGTGCTCGATGTCGCCCCGGACCTGAACATCACGATGCAGGGCGAGCGGCTTTCCATTGCCGGCAAGGTCCTGGTGCCCAAAGGCGAGATCACCGTCCGCGAACTGCCGCCGTCTACCGTCAAGGTGTCGGATGACACGGTGATCGTCGGCCACCAGACCGAGGAGGGCAAGGCGCCGATAGCCATGGCGATGAACATCGACGTGATCGTCGGCCAGGACAAACTCGCGTTCTCGGGTTTCGGCCTGACGGCCAACGTCCAGGGGCAAGTGCACATCGGCGACAACCTGGACACCCGCGGTGAACTGTGGCTCAACGACGGCCGCTATCGGGCCTACGGGCAACGGTTGACGGTGCGTCGGGCCCGGCTGCTGTTCGCCGGGCCCATCGACCAGCCCTACCTGGACATCGAGGCGATTCGCCAGACCGACGACGTGATCGCCGGCATCCGCTTGAGCGGCAGCGCCGAGCAACCGACCACGCAAATCTTCTCGGAGCCGGCCATGAGCCAGGAGCAGGCGTTGTCCTACCTGGTACTGGGCCGGCCGCTGAGCACCACGGGCGAGGACAACAACATGCTCGCCCAGGCGGCGCTGGGCCTGGGGTTGATGGGCAGCTCGGGCGTGACCAGCAGCCTGGCCAATAACCTGGGCATCGACGATTTCCAACTCGACACCCAAGGCAGCGGCAACACCACCAGCGTGGTCGCCAGCGGCAACCTCTCGGAAAAACTCAGCCTGCGCTACGGCGTCGGCGTGTTCGAACCGGCCAACACCATCGCCCTGCGCTACAAGCTCAGCAAGAAGGTTTACCTCGAAGCCGCCAGCGGCGTCGCCAGTTCGCTGGATATCTTCTACAAGCGCGATTTCTGAAGTCCTTTCCAATCATTGTGGGAGCGGGCTTGCTCGCGAATGCGGTGTGTCATTCAACAGATAAGTTGACTGATCTACCGCATTCGCGAGCAAGCCCGCTCCCACAGTTTTGTCTGCATTTTGTCTGCTTGTACGTAGCAAGCTAACTATTTGTTTGACATTTGCTGCCTAAGCAGTAATATCTCGACATAAATTCACTGCCTAGGCAGCAAACGGTGCTCAGATGAAGCATTTCACCCCAGACGAATTTCACAATTGCCACCTCGGCATGCTGCTCGGCCGCGCCGCGCTGCTCAAGGACCGGATCATCGACACCCACATGGAGCCCGTCGGTATAACCGCCGCCCAGTTCAAGGTGTTGATCATCATGGCCCAGCACGGCATCGACACACCGGTGGAGCTGTGTCGCTACCTGTCCCTGGACAGCGGCTCGATGACGCGGATGCTCGATCGCCTGGAGCAGAAAGGTTTCCTGGTCCGCCAGCGCTCGGCAGAGGACCGGCGCCAGGTGCAGTTGGTGCTGACCGAAGCCGGCCAGGCCCTCGCTGATCGCCTGCCGTTCATTGGTGCCGACGCCATGAACCAGTTGGCCGGCGCCATCAGCCGCGAGGAGCTGCAAACCCTCGAAGACATCCTCAAGAAAATACTGCTCGCCGCCGGTGATCCCATCACCGTGTTGCGATTGGGGGACAAATGAAACATCAAACCTTGCGTACCCGCTTGAGCCTGGTGCTGTTGGCCATGAGCCTCGCCGGTTGTGCCAGCTACAGCGGCCTGAAGACCGAAGGCGTCAGCCTCGAGGCCAAGAGCCTCCAGGCTGGACAGTCCCTGACCGGGGTCACGCTGTCGCCGGCCGCGTGGCCGAAAAACGACTGGTGGAAAAGCCTCGGTGATCCGCAGCTCGACGGCCTGATCCGTGAAGCCCTGCGCGACAGCCCGGACATGCAGGTCGCCAGCGCCCGGGTCCACCAGGCCAGTGCCGCGGCCTATGCCGCCAACGCGGCGCGCCTGCCGACCCTGGATGCCAGTGGCAGCGTCAGCCGTTCGCGTCTGGCCCGTGACCAGGATCCGCAAGGGCAGGGCGGGGCTTACAGCACCCTGCGTTCGCTGAGCGTGGACTTCAACTACAACTTCGACCTCTGGGGTGGCCAGCGTGCCGCCTGGGAAGCCGCCCTGGGCCAGGCCCGCGCCGCCGAGATCGATCGCCAGGCCGCGCAACTGACCTTGGCCGCCGACGTGGCCCGGGCCTACAGCGACCTGGGCCAGGCCCACATCATTCATGACCTGGCCGCCGAAGACCTCAAGCGCACCCGGCAGATGCTCGACCTGGGCAAGCGCCGCCTCAGCGCCGGTATCGACAGCGAGTACCAGTTCCAGCAGACCGAAAGCCTGGAAGCCAGCGCCGATGCGACCTTGATCGACGCAGAAAAACGCCTGCAAAGCGCCAAGATCGCCCTGGCGGTGCTACTGGGCAAGGGCCCGGATCGCGGCAGTGAAATCGCCCGGCCCAAGGTGCTGCAAGCCAGCGCGGTCGCCTTGCCGTCGAACCTGCCGGCTGAGTTGCTGGGCCGCCGTCCGGACCTGGTCGCGGCGCGCTGGCGGGTCGAGGCGGCCAGCAAGAACATCGAGGCCGGCAAGACCAACTTCTACCCCAACCTCAACCTGAGCGCGGCGGCGGGGGTGCAGTCATTGCTCGGCGATGCGATGTTCGGTTCGCCCAGCCGCTTCTTCAATGTGGCGCCCACCGTGTCGTTGCCGATCTTCGACGGTGGTCGCCTACGGGCGGACCTGGATGCCCGGGACGCCGATTACGACCTGGCGGTGGCGCAGTACAACAAGAGCCTGGTCACGGCCCTTGGCGATGTCAGTGACACCATCAACCAGTTGCGCGACATCGCTCGCCAGATCGGTGCCCAGCAACATGCCACCGACATCGCACAGAACTCTTACGACACCGTGGTCCAGCGCTACGGCTCGGGCATCGGTAATTACCTGGACGTGCTGAGCATCGAGCAGCAATTGCTCCAGGCCCAGCGCCAACTGGCGAACCTGAATGCCGAGCAGATCGATTTGTCGATCCAACTGATGCAGGCCCTGGGCGGTGGTTTCGAAGCCCAGACCCTGGCGGCGGCCACGCCGACCCCTGCCACGCCGACCCACTGATTCGAGGTACTTGTCATGGCGACTGCCGAAACGACTCAATCCGAAAATACACAAGACAGCGGCAACCCACGCAAGCGCAAAGTCATGCTGTTGGCACTGGCGCTGATTGTCATACTCGCGGGCCTGGGCGTGTGGGGCTGGCATGAACTGTATGGCCGCTGGAGCGAAAGCACCGACGATGCCTATGTGAACGGCAACGTGGTGGAGATCACGCCGCTGGTTACCGGCACCGTGGTGAGCATCGGTGCCGATGACGGCGACCTGGTGCGTGAAGGCCAGGTGCTGGTGCAGTTCGACCCGAACGATGCCGAAGTCGGGCTGCAAAGTGCCCAGGCCAACCTGGCCCGGACCGTGCGCCAGGTGCGTGGCTTGTACAGCAACGTCGATGGCATGCGGGCGCAGGTCAATGCCCAAGAGGCCGAAGTGCAGAAGGCCCAGGAAAACTACAGCCGCCGCAAGAACCTGGCGGCCGGCGGAGCGATTTCCCAGGAGGAGTTGTCCCACGCCCGGGATGACCTGACCTCGGCGCAGAATGCCCTGGCCAATGCCCGGCAACAGCTCAAGACCACCAGCGCCTTGGTGGACGATACCGTGGTGTCGTCCCATCCCGATGTGCAAGCTGCCGCCGCGCAATTGCGCCAGGCCTTCCTGACCAACGCCCGCAGCACCTTGATCGCACCGGTCACCGGCTATGTGGCCAAGCGCACCGTGCAACTGGGCCAACGGGTGCAGCCGGGCACGGCGTTGATGGCTGTGATCCCGCTGGACCAGCTGTGGATCGACGCCAACTTCAAGGAAACCCAATTGCGCGACATGCGCATCGGCCAGCCGGTGGACATCGAAGCCGACCTGTACGGCAGTGATGTGAAGTACAGCGGCACCATCGACAGCCTGGGCGCCGGGACTGGCAGTGCGTTCGCCTTGCTGCCGGCGCAGAACGCCACCGGTAACTGGATCAAGATCGTCCAGCGGGTGCCGGTGCGCATTCATGTCAATGCCGAAGAACTGGCCAAACATCCGCTGCGAGTCGGCCTGTCGACCCAGGTCAGCGTCAACCTGCACGACCAGAGCGGCCCGGTGCTGGCCCAACAGCCACCGCAGAAAGCCTCGTTCAGCACCCAGGTCTATGACCGGCAGTTGGCCGAGGCCGACGCGATGATCACCCGCCTGATCCACGACAACAGTTCCGCGGCGAGCAAGACCGCGCAGCGCTGAGCACTGTCGCAGGCCGGCCTCTGCATCAGCAGGATGGTGCAGAACCCTGTGGGAGCGGGCTTGCTCGCGAATGCGCAGTATCAGTCAACACAGATGTTGAACGTGGAATCGTCTTCGCGAGCAAGCCCGCTCCCACAGGGTTTGTGTCCTGACCTAAACGATTTCGCCACCTCTGTTTCATAGGATTTCGCAATGAGCAATAACGCGTCCTTCACGCCGCCCAGCCTGTTGCTCAGCACTATCGGGCTGTCGCTGGCGACGTTCATGCAAGTGCTCGACACCACCATCGCCAACGTCGCCTTGCCGACCATTTCCGGCAACCTGGGCGTCAGCTCGGAGCAGGGCACCTGGGTGATCACCTCGTTCGCGGTGAGCAACGCCATCGCCCTGCCGCTCACCGGCTGGCTCAGCCGTCGGTTTGGCGAGGTGAAGCTGTTTTTGTGGGCGACGATGCTGTTCGTGCTCGCTTCATTCTTGTGTGGCATTTCCACCTCGATGCCGGAGCTGATTGGCTTTCGGGTACTCCAGGGGCTGGTGGCCGGGCCGTTGTACCCGATGACCCAGACCTTGCTCATCGCCGTCTACCCGCCGGCCAGGCGGGGCATGGCCCTGGCGTTGCTGGCGATGGTCACGGTGGTGGCGCCGATTGCCGGACCGATCCTCGGCGGCTGGATCACCGACAGCTACAGCTGGCCGTGGATCTTCTTCATCAACGTGCCCATCGGCGTCTTCGCGGTGATGGTGGTGCGCCAGCAACTCAAGGCGCGGCCGGTGGTCACCAGCCATCAGCCGATGGATTATGTGGGGTTGATCACGCTGATCATCGGTGTCGGTGCGCTCCAGGTGATTCTCGACAAGGGCAACGACCTGGACTGGTTCGAGTCGAACTTCATCATCATGGGCGCTGTGATTTCGGTCATTGCCCTGGCGGTGTTCGTGATCTGGGAGATGACCGACCGGCATCCGGTGGTCAATCTTCGGCTCTTCGCCTATCGCAACTTTCGCATCGGTACCATCGTGTTGGTGGGGGGCTACGCAGGGTTCTTCGGCATCAACCTGATTCTGCCGCAGTGGTTGCAGACCCAGATGGGCTACACCGCGACCTGGGCCGGATTGGCGGTGGCACCCATCGGTATCCTGCCGGTGTTGATGTCGCCCTTCGTCGGCAAGTATGCCCACAAGTTCGACCTGCGCTTGCTGGCGGGCCTGGCGTTCCTGGCCATCGGCCTGAGCTGTTTCATGCGCGCCGGGTTCACCAACGAGGTGGATTTCCAGCACATTGCCTTGGTGCAGTTGTTCATGGGCATCGGCGTGGCGCTGTTCTTCATGCCGACCCTGAGCATCCTGATGTCCGACCTGCCGCCCCACCAGATCGCCGACGGCGCGGGGCTGGCGACGTTCCTGCGGACCCTGGGCGGCAGCTTTGCCGCGTCCCTCACCACCTGGATCTGGATCCGTCGGGCCGACCAGCACCATGCCTACCTGAGCGAAAGCATCAGCACCTTCGAGCCCGCCACCCGTGAAGCGCTCAACCAGCTCGGCGGTGCCAGCACACCGGCCTATGCCCAGCTCGACCAGATTCTCAACAGCCAGGCGTACATGCTCTCCACCGTGGATTACTTCACGCTGCTGGGGTGGGCGTTCATGGGGTTGATCCTGCTGGTTTGGCTGGCCAAACCGCCGTTCGCGGCGAAGGCGGGGCCGGCGTCGGCGGGGCACTGATCCAAAGGTCAATACAATTCAATGTGGGAGCGAGCTTGCTCGCGATGGCGGCCTGACAGTCAACTTTTATGTTGACTGAAACACCTCTATCGCGAGCAAGCTCGCTCCCACAGGGGGATCTCAGGTTGGGTGGGGGGCAGGCAGCTGCGGCGGCGGGGCGAACCCAAACGGCGCCAACGCAAACCCCTGTTCATCCACCTGCAACGCCCAGCCTTGCTTGTCCCAATCCCCCAGCACGATGCGCCGGGCGGCGTGTTCGCCCAGTTGCAGCTTGTGGATGGCAGGGCGGTGGGTGTGGCCGTGGACCAGGATCTTCACCCCGTATTGCTGCATGATCCGCGGGATCTCTTCGGGCGTGACGTCGACGATGTCATTGGCTTTCATGCGTGTCTGCGTGCGGCTTTCGCTGCGCAGTTTGCGCGCCAGTTTCTGGCGGCTGCCCAGCGGCAGGTGCCGCAGGATAAACAGCGTCACCGGGTTGCGCAGCCAGCGCCGCAGCTTCATGTAGCCTTCGTCGCGGGTGCAGAGGCTGTCGCCGTGCATCAGCAGCACCGGCTCGCCATTGAGTTGCACGACACTCGGGTCCTTGAGCAGGGTGCAGCCGGCCGCTTTGCAAAAGGCCTGCCCCAGCATGAAGTCGCGATTGCCGTGCATCAGGAAGATGGCCGTGCCGCTGTCGCTCAATTCGCGCAGGGCCTGGCAGATGGAACGCTGGAACGGCGTCATGGCATCGTCGCCGATCCAGGCTTCGAAAAAGTCGCCCAGAATGTACAACGCTTGCGCCGAGCGGGCGCGTGTGGCGAGTAAATCCAGAAACGCCCGGGTGATGTCCGGGCGCTCCTCTTCCAGATGCAAGTCTGAAATCAGCAGTATCACTCAATGATCTCGGCTTTCTCGATGATCACGTCGTCTGCCGGGACGTCCTGGTGGCCAGCCTTGGAAGTGGTGGCGACGCCCTTGATCTTGTCGACCACGTCGGTGCCTTCGATCACTTCACCGAACACCGCGTAGCCCCAGCCCTGTACGGTCTTGGCGCTGTGGTTCAGGAAGCTGTTGTCGGCCACGTTGATGAAGAACTGCGCGGAGGCCGAATGCGGCTCCATGGTACGGGCCATGGCAACGCTGTACTTTTTGTTCGGCAGGCCGTTGTCGGCTTCGTTCTGGATGCTCGGGCGCTTGTCTTTCTTTTCCTTCATGCCCGGTTCGAAGCCGCCGCCCTGGATCATGAAGTTGCCGATGACGCGGTGGAACACAGTGTTTTCGTAGTGGCCGGCGTTGACGTATTCGATGAAGTTGGCCACGGTCAGCGGCGCTTTCTCGGCGTTCAGTTGCAGAACGATGTCACCGAAGTTGGTGGTCAGTTTGACTTTGCTCATGGTCGGTACTCTTTCAAGGAATTCGTGGGTTTCGGGGCACAAACGCCCGCAACCGGTCTGGCTGCAATCGGCCAGGTTGGGCAGTTTAGCGTGCCGGGCACGAATTTCGAGGCTGTTTTTCATCTGGCCGGCGATTAAATTCAATCGTTTGCCGGCCTGGCCTGTCAGGTGCTTGACAGCATCGGCTATGATACGGGCTTTGATTTATCAGGCCGCACCCGGCCGCGCACTTGTCTGTTCAAGGATCCTATGAGCAAGCCCACTGTCGACCCTACCTCGAATTCCAAGACCGGCCCGGCCGTGCCGGTCAATTTCCTGCGCCCGATCATCCAGGCGGACCTGGACTCGGGTAAGCACACACAGATCGTCACTCGTTTCCCGCCGGAGCCCAACGGCTACCTGCACATCGGTCATGCCAAGTCGATCTGCGTGAATTTCGGCCTGGCCCAGGAGTTCGGCGGCGTCACGCACCTGCGTTTCGACGACACCAACCCGGCCAAGGAAGACCAGGAGTACATCGACGCGATCGAAAGCGACGTCAAGTGGCTGGGTTTCGAATGGTCCGGTGAGGTGCGCTACGCCTCGCAATATTTCGACCAGTTGCACGACTGGGCGGTGGAACTGATCAAGTCCGGCAACGCCTACGTGTGCGACCTGACCCCCGAGCAGGCCAAGGAATACCGCGGCAGCCTGACCGAGCCGGGCAAGAACAGCCCGTTCCGTGAGCGCAGCGTGGAAGAGAACCTGGACCTGTTCGCTCGCATGCGCGCCGGTGAGTTCCCGGACGGCGCACGGGTGCTGCGTGCCAAGATCGACATGGCCTCGCCGAACATGAACCTGCGCGACCCGATCATGTACCGCATCCGTCACGCCCATCACCACCAGACCGGCGACAAATGGTGCATCTACCCCAACTATGACTTCACCCATGGTCAGTCGGACGCCATCGAGGGCATCACCCACTCGATCTGCACCCTGGAGTTCGAAAGCCATCGTCCGTTGTACGAGTGGTTCCTCAAGCACCTGCCCGTGCCGGCCACCCCGCGCCAGTACGAATTCAGCCGCTTGAACCTGAACTACACCATCACCAGCAAGCGCAAGCTCAAGCAACTGGTGGACGAGAAGCACGTCAATGGCTGGGACGATCCGCGCATGTCCACGCTGTCGGGCTTCCGCCGCCGTGGCTACACGCCGGCGTCGATCCGCAACTTCTGCGAGATGATCGGCACCAACCGTTCCGACGGTGTGGTCGATTTCGGCATGCTCGAGTTCAGCATCCGTCAGGATCTGGACGCGAATGCCCCGCGCGCCATGTGCGTGTTGCGTCCGTTGAAGGTCGTGATCACCAACTACCCGCAAGACCAGGTCGAAAACCTCGAACTGCCGCGTCATCCGCAAAAAGAAGAACTCGGCGTGCGCAAACTGCCGTTCGCCCGTGAAATCTACATCGACCGCGATGACTTCATGGAAGAGCCGCCAAAAGGCTACAAGCGCCTGGAGCCGAACGGCGAAGTGCGCCTGCGCGGCAGCTACGTGATCCGTGCCGACGAAGCGATCAAGGACGCCGACGGCAACATCGTCGAGCTGCGTTGCTCGTACGATCCGGACACCCTGGGCAAGAACCCTGAGGGCCGCAAGGTCAAGGGCGTGATCCACTGGGTGCCGGCCGCTGCCAGCGTCGAGTGCGAAGTGCGCCTGTACGATCGCCTGTTCCGCTCTCCGAACCCGGAGAAGGCCGAAGACAGCGCGAGTTTCCTGGACAACATCAACCCTGACTCACTGCAAGTGCTGACCGGTTGTCGTGCTGAACCCTCGCTGGGCAATGCACAGCCGGAAGACCGTTTCCAGTTCGAGCGCGAAGGCTACTTCGTCGCGGATATCAAGGACTCGAAACCAGGCCAGCCGGTATTCAACCGTACCGTGACCCTGCGTGATTCGTGGGGCCAGTGATCAAGTCTTAAGGAAACACCGTGCTTACGATCTACAACACGCTCACCAAGAGCAAAGAAGTCTTCAAGCCGCTGGATGGCAACAAGGTGCGCATGTACGTCTGCGGGATGACCGTGTACGACTACTGCCACCTCGGCCATGGTCGCAGCATGGTCGCCTTCGACCTGGTGACCCGCTGGCTGCGGTTCAGCGGTTATGACCTGACCTATGTGCGCAATATCACTGACATCGACGACAAGATCATCAACCGCGCCAACGAGAACGGCGAGTCGTTCGAAGCGTTGACCGAGCGCATGATCGCCGCGATGCATGAAGATGAAGCGCGCCTGAACATCAAGAAACCGGACATGGAGCCGCGTGCCACCGACCACATTCCGGGCATGCACGCGATGATCCAGACCTTGATCGACAAGGGCTTCGCCTACGCCCCGGGCAATGGCGACGTGTACTACCGCGTCGGCAAGTTCATGGGCTATGGCAAGCTGTCGCGCAAGAAGATCGAAGACCTGCGCATCGGTGCGCGGATCGAGGTCGACGAAGCCAAGGAAGATCCGCTGGACTTCGTTCTGTGGAAAGGCGTCAAGCCGGGCGAGCCGAGCTGGGAATCGCCATGGGGCGCCGGGCGTCCGGGCTGGCACATCGAATGCTCGGTGATGTCCACCTGCTGCCTGGGGGAGACGTTCGACATTCATGGCGGCGGCAGCGACCTGGAGTTCCCGCACCACGAAAACGAAATCGCCCAGAGCGAAGCAGCCACCGGCAAGACCTACGCCAACGCGTGGATGCATTGCGGCATGATCCGGATCAACGGCGAGAAGATGTCCAAGTCCTTGAACAACTTCTTCACCATCCGCGACGTGCTCGACAAGTACCACCCGGAAGTCGTGCGTTACTTGTTGGTGTCGAGCCACTATCGCAGCGCCATCAACTACTCGGAAGACAACCTCAAGGACGCCAAGGGCGCCCTGGAGCGTTTCTATCATGCCTTGAAGGGCCTGCCCGCCGTGCCGCCTGCCGGTGGCGAAGCGTTCGTGGCGCGTTTCACCGAAGTAATGAACGACGACTTCGGCACGCCGGAAGCCTGCGCGGTGCTGTTCGAGATGGTGCGTGAGATCAACCGCCTGCGTGAGAGCGATCTCAATGCCGCGGCTGGTCTGGCGGCCCGCCTGAAAGAACTGGCCAGCGTGCTGGGTGTGTTGCAGCTCGAAGCCGATGACTTCCTGCAGGCCGGTGCCGCAGGCCGTGTGGACGCCGCCGAGGTGGAGGCATTGATCCAGGCACGCCTGGCTGCCCGGGCCAATAAGAATTGGGCCGAATCCGACCGCATCCGCGACCAGCTCACCGCCATGGGCGTGGTGCTGGAAGACGGGAAGGGCGGGACGACCTGGCGATTGGCGGACTGAGTCAACCCGAGTCCATGTGGGAGCGGGCTTGCTCGCGAAAGCGGTGTCTCTGTCACTGAGATGTTGAATAAGCCGCCGTCTTCGCGGGCAAGCCCGCTCCCACAGGGCCAGTGGCGTTCATCCAATTGTGGGAGCGAGCTTGCTCGCGATAGCGTCGAATCAGTCAACGATAATGTTGAATGAAAGATTGCCATCGCGAGCAAGCTCGCTCCCACAGTTTTTTGAGCGGTCCACAGGCATCGCATACATTGAAGATCCCACAATTTTTTGTGCTCAGCCTGGCAATCATTCCTTCATGAGCTAGTACTGTCTGGTCGATTCGACGTTCCCACTGTCAGGAGTCTTCCATGTTGGCTCATTGGTCGCTTGCGGCAATTCATCTGCTGGCGTTCGCCCTAGGGTTCTGGGCGGTGCTGACGCGCGGCACGGCGCTAAGGCGCCTGGCAGGCGGTGTGGATGCGATACGGGGTGTCTTGGTCGCTGACAACCTGTGGGGCCTGTCGGCCCTGGTGCTGTTGGTAACCGGTGGGATGCGCGCTTTCGGCGGGTATGAAAAAGGCACGGATTACTACCTGCATCAACCGCTTTTTCACTTGAAGATGACGTTGCTGCTGCTGATTCTGCTGCTAGAGATCGTACCGATGATCGCCCTGATCAAATGGCGAATGGCACTGGGCAAAGGGAGGGCGATCGATCCTTCGAAAGCCGGCCGACTTGCACGGATCAGCCACATCGAAGCCTTGTTGCTGATCTTGATGGTCGTCGCCGCCACAGGCATGGCGCGCGGCGTGGGCTTGGGCTGACCGGCCGCGAACGCCTGCTTCGTCATCATTAAAACGAAACGTCTGACAGCCATGCCAAGCGCCATGCCATTAGTATCGATTCACGGGCGGGGCGAAAGAAGGCGGGGTGGGGCAGGGTGCGGCGCAGTCGGCCAGAATCTTTAGCCAGCCATTGCGACGATGCAAACGGGCTGGCTGCGGACTGCTGCAATGTTCAGGGAGTTTGCGGCTTGTCAGGGGCGGTAAGGCCGGCCTGAATACGCTGATAGATCTCTTCACGATGCACCGCAACGTTTTTCGGGGCGTTGATGCCGATCCGTACTTGTTGGCCGCTAACGCCCAGAATGGTGATCGTGATGTCGTCACCAATGTTTATGCTTTCACCGACTTTGCGGGTGAGTATCAGCATGGTGTTCTCCTTGATTGCTTTATAGGGCACCTGATTCAGACAGTGCAGATGTCGGTACTGCTTATAGATTAGTGCTAAGTGTCACAATGTGGGTGCCTCTTTCTGACGTGCAGATGCAGCATTAATTCCCAGGGTGCGACTATACAGAGACGCCGGGCAGGATTCTCGTGTTTTGAGCATTGTTTGCGGCGATCTTGACGGGCACGGGTGCTAAAATCCGTGCCTCATGTCTTCCAGGGGAAACGTTGTGCGTAAATTGGCTTGGGTTATCGCGGTATTGGTGCTGGCAGGATGCGGTGAAGGGCGTGACGTCGAAGCTGCGAAACCGAAAGCCGCCGCGACCTCCGCACCGGCCGTCGCTGCCGCGCCGCAGTGGGCCGTCGAGGTTCGTGGCGAGACACCGCAGGCTGTCAGCGACCTGACCGGTTGGCTCATCGAGCACAGCTTCATGTCGAACGTGGTGCGGGAGAACGGCAAGGAGCGCGTCCTGGTCGGCCCTTTCAGTTCCGAGGCCGAAGCCCAAGCCAAGCAGGAACAGGTCATGGCCGCCCTGGTCCGGGCAAAGAAGCGCAACATCGAGACGTTGGTGGTGGATTACCCGACGGCTCAATAATCGGGCAGCCCAAAAAATCAGCCAAGGCCCAAAACCTGTGGGAGCGAGCTTGCTCGCGATAGGGACATGTCAGTCAACATCAACGTTGGCTGATCCACCGCTATCGCGAGCAAGCTCGCGCCCACAGTTGGTTTTGTGCTGTTCACAAGTGCGAGGTCAACCGCAGGCCTTCATGTCCACCGGTCCCACGAACTCGTTCCCACGTCCCATGACGCACGCCACGCTCTGGTTGCGCTGACGTTCCCAGCTTTCGACCGGGTAGGTCTTGTCCCAGGCTTCATACAGGCGCCGGTCCTGTTTCGACAGGCGCAGGCCATATTGCTTGCTCATGTAGAAATAGGTCCGGGCGATCATCCCCCGGATGGAGGGGCGGGGCATGACTTTCTTTGCCTTGAAATCCACCTGGGTCAGGCATGAGCCGTATTGGCCCTTTTGCTCCGGCAGCCAGCCGAAACTGAAATTGCTGCGATCGCCATTCACTTCCCCGATGCTGGGCACCAGGTTGTGCAGGTCGGCCTCGGCCCGTTGATAGACTGGATCATAGCGGGTGCAGTTCTTGCGACCGCCTTCTTGCCAGCATTGACGCTGATGGCCGATCTGCCAGGCCGGGACAATATGCTCCCACTCGATGCGGGCGGCACGGCTGGCATTCTTGCGCGGTACGTAACCGCAGGCGGCCAGGTTCACGCGATTGCCGGTGTACTTACAGCCGCAGTAGAACTCGGTGGATTGCGGGGCGTAGAGTTTCCAGGCGATTTTCTTGGCTTCGTTGAAGGTGCGCGGAGCACCGGCCTGTGCGCCCATGGCGATGAACACAAGCAAAAAAGCTAAACAGCGAACACTCATCAGGCTCAATCTTCCTTCGGCACAACCCAGAAAACCTGCACACCACCATCGTCGCGATAGGCGAGGGTCACGTTGTCGTTCTCGTCGATCTCTTCCAAGAGGCGCTCCCACTCATCCACCGGCTCGTCGGGTAGGCGGAAGATCAGGGCGGCCTTGGCTTTTTGCGCGGTGGGGGCGTTGATGATTTTCGAGACCCGGAGGCCGAGTCGTGTATAGGAATCTAAGGGGGTGGTTGCAGCGGAGGGGGTGGCCACAGGATTATCCTTATTAAGCTGTACGGGCATACAGTATTTAACCGTAGGCATTTACGCAACTACTTAAAATTCAAGAAGATCGTCTGACAGCCCTTTTTTCGTTTTGGTGTGGGAAAAAGGAATTTTTTATAGGCTGATGTACACAGGCGTTACCCGCTCAGGGTGACGAAGCTATCGATAGGTTTCAGTGGGCGCTCAAGAAACGGCTTCGGCGGGCGATGACCTTCGTAGGAATCCCCCTTCATGGAGTTTTGACATGTCGTTTTCCATCGGCTTTCCCAATGCGGCAGCGGTGACCATCGGTGGAAAATCCGCCGCCACCCTGAAGGCTTTGAGCGAGGCAGAAGACCAGGCCGCCGATGAGGCCTTGGGTACAACGCAAACCTCGGGCAAGGTCCGCACGGGCACGGGCATGGGCGCCGGCGCTGAAGCAACCGACCAGGCGCAGGAGGGCGGTAGCACCCAGAGCGTGGCGGTCCAGGTGCTGCTCAAGCGGATGCAAGAGCTTCAGCAGCAACTCAGGGAGCAGCAACAGCAACTGGCTGCTGCACAGGCACGCGACTATGCCACGGAGGAAGCCAAGACTTCGGCGGTCATGGCAGTCCAGGGACAGATCGCCGACACCAGTGGCGCTTTGCTGGAAGTCACTGGTCACTTGGTCACGGAGTTGTCCAAGGGCAGCGGTTCGGGTTCGGTGGTCAATACGACGGCCTGAGCTTCTACGTTGAGCTGCGACGTTGCGGATCAAACCGCAACGTTGACAAATCTGCGAAGCCTTACCATAGTTCACTTCACGCAAACGTTTGCGCGGCATTCCGTGCATTGATTTGCTCACAATAATCATAAGATCGGAGTGAACCCATGAAGTTGCCATTCGCTGGACGTCTTCTCGCTGTCGCCATGCTTGCGGCCGCATCCGCTGCGCTGCCTATCTCCTCGGCATTCGCCCAGACCGCAGAAAAGCCCAAGGTTGCCCTGGTCATGAAATCCCTGGCCAACGAATTCTTCCTGACCATGGAAGACGGCGCCAAGGCTTATCAGAAGGAACACTCCGCCGATTTCGACCTGATCTCCAACGGGATCAAGGATGAAACCGACACCGCCAACCAGATCCGCATCGTCGAGCAGATGATCGTGTCCAAGGTCGATGCCCTGATCATCGCGCCAGCGGACTCCAAGGCCATGGTGCCGGTGATCAAGAAAGCCGTGGATGCCGGCATCACGGTCATCAACATCGATAACCAACTCGATCCGGCCGTGGTCAAGAGCAAGAACATCAATGTGCCGTTCGTAGGCCCCGACAACCGCAAGGGCGCGCGGTTGGTGGGCGAGTACCTGGCCAAGCAACTCAAGGCCGGTGACGAAGTCGGCATCATCGAAGGTGTCTCCACCACCACCAACGCCCAGGCACGCACCGCGGGCTTCAAGGATGCGATGGAGGCGGCGCAGGTCAAGGTCGTGTCCCTGCAATCCGGCGACTGGGAAATCAACAAGGGCAACCAGGTTGCCGCGTCGATGCTCAGCGAATACCCGAACATCAAGGCACTGCTGGCCGGTAACGACAGCATGGCGGTCGGTGCCGTATCGGCCGTGCGCGCGGCGGGCAAGGCCGGCAAAGTGCAGGTGGTCGGCTACGACAACATCAACGCCATCAAGCCAATGCTCAAGGACGGTCGTGTCCTGGCGACGGCCGACCAGTTCGCCGCCAAGCAGGCCGTGTTCGGCATCGAAACAGCGCTGAAGATGCTCAAGGGCGAAAAAGTCGACAGCGGTACCAACGGCGTTATCGAAACTCCGGTCGAGCTGGTGACCAAGCCGTAATCCTGGCGACACAACGGTGCTCGCCCATCCGGGCGAGCGCATTGGAGAGTTTGTTATGTCCGTTCGCGACCCGAACGCTGTCCTGTGCGTCAGCGGTATCGGCAAGACCTATGCCCAGCCGGTACTGACCGATATCAACCTGACGTTGATGCGCGGTGAAGTGCTGGCGCTGACCGGTGAAAATGGCGCCGGCAAAAGCACCCTGTCCAAGATCATCGGCGGGCTGGTGACGCCGACGACCGGGCAGATGCAATTTCAGGGGCAGGATTATCGTCCCGGCAGCCGGACCCAGGCTGAAGAGCTGGGCGTACGCATGGTGATGCAGGAACTCAACCTGCTGCCGACCCTGTCCGTGGCTGAAAACCTGTTCCTCGACAACCTGCCCAGCCACGGCGGCTGGATCAGTCGCAAGCAATTGCGCAAGGCGGCCATCGAGGCCATGGCCCAGGTGGGGCTCGATGCGATCGATCCCGACACGCTGGTCGGCGAGCTGGGGATCGGTCACCAACAGATGGTCGAGATCGCCCGCAACCTGATTGGCGATTGCCATGTGCTGATTCTCGATGAACCGACCGCCATGCTGACTGCCCGCGAAGTCGAAATGCTCTTTGAGCAGATCACCCGCTTGCAGGCGCGTGGCGTGGCGATCATCTACATTTCCCATCGCCTCGAAGAACTGGCACGGGTCGCCCAGCGCATTGCGGTACTGCGCGATGGCAACCTGGTCTGCGTCGAGCCGATGGCCAACTACGACAGCGAGCAACTGGTGACCCTGATGGTCGGCCGGGAGCTGGGCGAGCATATCGACCTTGGCCCCCGCCAGATCGGCGCGCCGGCGTTGACCGTTAAAGGCCTGACCCGTTCCGACAAGGTCCGCGACGTGTCCTTCGAAGTCCGCAGTGGCGAGATCTTCGGCATCTCTGGCCTGATCGGGGCAGGGCGCACCGAACTGTTGCGGCTGATCTTCGGTGCCGATCCGGCCGACAGCGGCACGGTGGCGTTGGGTTCGCCAGCCCAGGTCGTGAGCATTCGCTCGCCGTCCGATGCGGTGGCCCATGGCATCGCGTTGATCACCGAAGACCGCAAGGGCGAAGGCTTGCTGCTGACGCAGTCCATCGCCGCCAACATTGCCCTGGGTAACATGCCGGAGATTTCCAGTGCCGGCCTGGTCAACGGCAGCGCCGAACTGGCCTTGGCGCAGCGCCAGGTCGATGCCATGCGCATCCGCAGCTCCAGCCCGACCCAGTTGGTGTCCGAGCTGTCGGGCGGCAACCAGCAGAAGGTCGTGATCGGTCGTTGGCTCGAACGCGATTGTGCGGTCATGCTGTTCGACGAGCCGACCCGTGGCATCGACGTCGGCGCCAAATTCGACATTTATGCGCTGCTCGGCGAGCTGACTCGCCAGGGCAAGGCGCTGGTCGTGGTGTCCAGTGATCTGCGGGAACTGATGTTGATCTGCGACCGAATCGGCGTGCTGTCCGCCGGGCGCCTGATCGACACCTTCGAGCGCGACAGCTGGACCCAGGATGACTTGCTTGCCGCCGCATTCGCCGGCTACCAGAAACGTGATGCGTTGCTCAACGAAGCAGCGCCTAGGGATTTTTCATGAAAACCGCATCTGCCGTCGGCAAATCGAGTGGCAACTTCTATGGCCTCGGGACCTACCTGGGCCTGGCTGGCGCACTGCTGGCCATGGTCGCGCTGTTCTCAACCCTGAGCAGCCACTTCCTGTCCTATGACACGTTCAGCACCTTGGCCAACCAGATCCCCGACCTGATGGTGTTGGCGGTCGGCATGACGTTCATCCTGATCATCGGTGGCATCGACCTGTCGGTGGGTTCGGTGCTGGCACTGGCGGCCTCGACGGTCAGCGTGGCCGTGCTCGGCTGGGGCTGGAGTGTCTGGCCATCGGCCTTGCTCGGCATGGCCGTGGCGGCGCTGGCGGGTACGGTCACCGGTTCGATCACCGTTGCCTGGCGGATTCCATCGTTCATCGTCTCCCTCGGCGTGCTGGAAATGGCCCGGGGCCTGGCGTACCAGATGACCGGATCCCGGACCGCCTACATTGGCGACTCGTTCGCCTGGCTGTCCAACCCCATCGCCTTTGGCATCTCGCCTTCGTTCATCATCGCCTTGCTGGTGATCTTCATTGCCCAGGCGGTGCTGACCCGCACGGTGTTCGGTCGCTACCTGATCGGCATCGGCACCAATGAAGAAGCCGTGCGCCTGGCCGGCATCAATCCAAAACCCTACAAGATCCTGGTGTTCAGCCTGATGGGCTTGCTGGCCGGCGTGGCGGCGTTGTTCCAGATTTCCCGCCTGGAGGCCGCGGACCCGAACGCCGGCTCGGGGCTGGAACTGCAGGTGATCGCGGCGGTGGTCATCGGCGGAACCAGCCTGATGGGTGGGCGCGGCTCGGTCATCAGTACCTTCTTTGGTGTGTTGATCATCTCCGTGCTGGCGGCGGGCCTGGCGCAGATCGGCGCTACCGAGCCGACCAAGCGCATCATCACCGGCGCGGTGATCGTGGTGGCGGTCGTGCTCGATACCTATCGCAGTCAGCGCGCCAGTCGGCGGGGCTGAACCATGGCGACGATCAAGGATGTAGCAGCGCTCGCGGGGATTTCCTACACCACGGTGTCCCACGTGGTAAACAAGACGCGGCCGGTCAGCGAAGAGGTGCGGCTCAAGGTCGAGGCGGCCATCGAGCGCCTGGACTATGTGCCCAGCGCCGTGGCCCGTTCGCTCAAGGCCAAGACCACGGCGACCATCGGCCTGTTGGTGCCCAACAGCCTCAACCCTTACTTTGCCGAGTTGGCCCGGGGCATTGAGGATTACTGTGAGCGCAACGGCTATTGCGTGATCCTGTGCAACTCCGACGACAACCCGGACAAGCAACGCAGCTACCTGCGGGTGCTGCTGGAAAAACGCATCGATGGCCTGATCTTCGCGTCCGCCGGAGGTGATGTCGGCCTGGCCGAGGGCCTGGCCAGCGTACGCACGCCCATGGTCATCGTCGACCGCGGGCTCGATGGTGTCGACGCGGACCTGGTGCGCATCGATCATGAATACGGCGCCTACCTGGCGACCCGGCACCTGCTGGAGTTGGGTCACCACGACATCGCCTTCATCGGCGGCCCGGCCGATACCAGCGTGGCGCAGATGCGCCTGGCCGGTTACTGCCGGGCGCTGAAAGAGGCCGGGATCGAGCTGCCTGTCGAGCGCATGCTCGAGAGCGATTTCACCAGTACCGGCGGTTACCGCGCCGCCGCGCAACTGCTTGAACAGCTACCGCCCAGCGCGATCTTCGCGGCCAACGACATGATCGGCATCGGTGTGCTGCGCGCTGCGGCTGAACGCAACGTGCGCGTGCCCAGCGAACTGTCGGTCATCGGTTTCGATGACATCCAGATGAGCCGCTATGTCTACCCGGCGTTGACCACGGTGGGGCAGTCGATCCTGCAGCTCGGGGAGATGGCGGCCGAAGTGCTGCTGCGGCGTATCGCTACGCCGGGCCTTGCCACCGACCAGCGGATCGTGACGCCGAGTATTGTCTTGCGAGAGTCGACTGCACCGCTGTCCGGTACATTCGCCCAATACCGCTGAACCGAATTGACGAGTAGTGATGTATGCCAGCAAAAGTAGTGGTAATAGGCAGTCTGAACATGGACCTGGTGACCCGGGCGCCGCGCTTGCCCCGTGGCGGTGAAACGCTGATCGGCGAGTCGTTCGCCACCATTCCGGGTGGCAAGGGCGCCAACCAGGCGGTAGCCGCCGCGCGCCTGGGGGCGCAGGTGTCGATGGTCGGCTGCGTGGGCGACGATGCCTATGGCGAACAATTGCGCGGCGCGTTGCTGGCCGAGGGCATCGACTGCCAGGCGGTCCGCGTAGAGGAGGGTTCCAGCGGCGTGGCGCTGATTGTCGTCGATGACAACAGCCAGAATGCGATCGTTATCGTCGCCGGTGCCAACGGAGCGCTCACTGCCCAGGTCTTGGACGGTGTCGATGACGTGCTGCAAAGCGCCGATGTCATCGTCTGTCAGCTCGAAGTGCCGGATGCCACCGTCGGCCATGCCCTCAAGCGCGGACGTGAGTTGGGCAAGATCGTCATCCTCAACCCGGCACCGGCTTCCCATACGTTGCCCGCCGACTGGTACGCCTGCATCGACTACTTGATTCCCAATGAAAGCGAAGCAGCGGTGCTGAGCGGGCTGGCAGTGGATTCCCTGGAAACCGCGGAGGCCGCCGCCGCGCATTTGATCGCCGCCGGTGCCGGCAAGGTGATCGTCACCCTGGGGGCCCAGGGGCTGATGTTTGCCAACGGCGCCAGCTTCGAGCATTTCCCGGCCCCGCGGGTCAAGGCAGTGGACACCACGGCCGCCGGAGATACCTTTGTCGGAGGCTTCGCGGCAGCCTTGGCCAGCGGCAAAAGCGAGGTCGATGCGATTCGTTTCGGCCAGGTCGCCGCCGCGCTGTCGGTCACCCGCGCCGGCGCGCAACCTTCAATCCCCACGTTGCTGGAAGTACAGGCTTTCAAATCATGAAAAAGACGCCGTTATTGAATGTGGCACTGTCCCGACTGATCGCTTCCCTCGGCCATGGCGACAAGGTGGTCATCGGTGATGCCGGCCTGCCCGTGCCGCCCCAGGTCGAATTGATCGACCTGGCCTTGACCCATGGCATTCCTGATTTTGTCAGCACCTTGAAGGTGGTGCTCAGCGAAATGCAGGTGGAAAGCCATGTCCTGGCCGAGGAAATCCTCGATAAGCAGCCGTTGGCTCTGACAACCCTGGAGACATTGAATGCCGAGCGGGCGTTGGGTGAGCGGGCGTTGGTCAGCCATGAGCAATTCAAGGTTATCAGCCGACAGGCGCGGGCGATCATTCGCACAGGCGAATGCTCGCCATACTGCAATATCGTGCTGGTCGCTGGAGTGACGTTCTAACCCTGTTCAACCCTGCACAAGGAGTGCGCTATGCACCGCTATGCTGAGAAAATGCATCAACTGATCCGGAGTCTGCTGCTTTTGTCATTGATCACTGCAACGAGCGCCCAGGCGGCGGAAAAGATCGACCTGATCATCGACACCGACCCAGGCGCCGACGACGTGGTGGCGCTGCTGTTCGCCCTGGCGTCGCCCGAGGAGCTGCATATCCGTGCGCTGACCACCGTCGCCGGCAATGTGCGCCTGGACAAGACCTCGCGCAACGCTCGCCTGGCCCGTGAGTGGGCGGGGCGCGAAGACGTGCCGGTCTATGCCGGTGCGCCGAAACCCTTGATGCGCACGCCCATCTACGCAGAGAACATCCATGGCAAGGAAGGCCTGTCGGGTGTCACAGTGCACGAGCCGAAGAAAGGGCTGGCCGAAGGCAATGCCGTCAACTACCTGATCGACACGCTGAAGGCGGCCAAGCCCCACAGCATCACTATTGCCATGCTGGGGCCGCAGACCAACCTGGCACTGGCGTTGGTCCAGGAACCGGACATTGTCCAGGGCATCAAGGAAGTGGTGATCATGGGCGGTGCGCACTTCAACGGCGGCAATATCACGCCGGTGGCCGAGTTCAATCTGTTCGCCGATCCGCAGGCGGCCGAGGTGGTGGCCAAGAGCGGCGTGAAGCTGACCTACCTGCCGTTGGACGTGACCCACAAGATTCTCACCAGCGAGGCACGCCTGAAGCAGATCGCGGCGCTGAACAACAATGCCAGCAAGCTGGTGGGCGATATCCTCAACGAATACGTCAAGGGCGACATGGAGCACTACGGCATGACGGGCGGGCCGGTGCATGACGCGACCGTGATTGCCTACCTGCTCAAGCCGCAATTGTTCACCGGCCGTTCAGTCAATGTCGTCGTGGACAGTCGCGAGGGCCCGACGTTCGGGCAGACCATCGTCGACTGGTACGATGGCCTGAAGGCGCCGAAGAACGCGTTCTGGGTGGAAAACGGTGACGCCCAAGGGTTCTTTGACCTGCTGACCGAGCGCCTGGCGCGCCTGAAGTAATCTGCCTGGCATAGCGCCCCCAGGCTGGACCTGTGGGGCGCGTGCCTCAATCCGCGGCGTCGACGATGCTCGGGTAGCGCTCGAATGTCTGCTGGATGAAGTTGCGGGCGACTTCTATCCCCAACTCTTTCACCAACAATTCTATGCAGATGATTGCCAGCTCCTCCGGGCTGCCCGGGCTATAGGAGCTGTGGCCCTCCGACCATTTGGCATTGATGGTGGCTTCGATACTGACGGTGCTCATGGTCGGGCTCGCGAGTTGGAGGTCTGTAGGCTGAGTTAAACATTTTTGCCCGGGATTTGGCACTGCGACTTAGGCATTGGGGGAGGGCTGTGCGACACTTGTTCCTTTATTTTTCAAAGGAGCTTCGCCGTGCAGATAGATTTGAACGCTCCTGGTGGCCTGACCGTCGAGGCGGTTCGTCAATTGCTGGCCTCGGCCAGTGACGACGAGCATACCCAGCTGCGCGTGACCAAGGACGGCATCGCCTACTTGTCCTCGGGTGTGGTCGGTGGCGTTGACATCGAGGGTTTGCGGTTTCGGCTCGAAACTTGGGCGAAGGGCTCGGGGTACGTCGGCCGGGTCGCTGCCAGTGACGAGGTCTGGGTCATGCAGATCTACAATGCGCTGAAGGACAACTGGCCCAATCCGCCCTTCGATTACATTGACGTTTATTGAGCTGCGTTCATATCCAGTCACGATTCAGGTCTGAACACCTGGAACGGGCTCAGGCAAACTGCCAGCTTTCCCCAGGCTGATGCCTGCGGTGTTGAAACCAAGCGCCGTTTGGGCTGTCGCACGTTCTCTGTTTATTCATCGAAAAAAGGAGGCTTCATGCCTTGGAAGCTCGCGTCATTGAGTACTTTGCTGGCCGCCATGTTCTTGAGCGGTTGCAGCAGCACCTCTGAATCGACCCCCGAACCTGTGGCTGCCGAGACCGGTCACAGCCGCTGTGAAGCAAAGGCCGCCGAGTTCGCCATTGGCAAGAAGGCCTCGCCACAGTTGCTGGAGCAGGCCCGCACCCGTGCCGGTGCGCAGAATGCCCGGATCCTCAAGCCCAACGACATGGTCACGCTCGAGTACCGCTCCGATCGCCTGAATCTCAATACCGATGCCAACCTGGTGATCAACCGGGTGAACTGTGGCTGATTGACGCTTTTCGATCGCCCATAAAAAACCCCGTCACATGGACGGGGTTTTTTTGTACGCCGAGAAATTACTCTGGGCGAACCTGTGCAGCTTGCATACCCTTTTGGCCTTTCTCAGCCACGAAGGAAACGGTCTGGCCTTCTTTCAGGCTTTTGAAACCGTCGCTTTCGATAGCTTTGAAGTGTACGAACAGGTCGTCACCGCCACCTTGAGGAGTGATGAAGCCGAAGCCTTTTTCATCGTTGAACCATTTAACGGTGCCGGTTTGGCGATTAGACATGGTGTATCTCCAAGAAACATATATTTTCAGTGTACTGTGCTGCTCAGGCCAACTGGGCACACCCGGGTATCATAGTCGAAATGTTCGATTTGGGAGCCCCCCGTAGGCGCTGTTTGCCAATCAGTCGTGTTTACTTTATCGCCTTTGCCCGCTGAAAGGCCCGGTTTTAAAGGCTTTGAGCCGAAAGTAAAGACGATAAAAAAAGCTGTAAAACCTGCATAAATAGTACGAAAAAGCGCTTTTTTTGGCCTTTTATCAGCCCCGGGCGGCTTCAAAGACTCCAGTTGTTCACTTTTTCGCAGGCACATTGGCCTTGCATTTGGCGATCTCGCCAAGGGCTTTCTGCTGCAGTTCTGGGGTGGCCTTGTTGTCCATCAGCGCCTGGATCTCCGAGGCCGGGTAGGACTTGATGGCGTCGGCACCACAGGCGCAGTGGGATTTGGCCGCCGCCGCGCCAATCTGCGGGGTAGCCGCCTGGGTGCATTGGGCCATGTATTTATCCCGCTCGCCCTTCGGCCAGTCGGCGTGAGCATTCAACGGCAGCAGCAGAACAAAGGGGGCGACTACGGCGAACAGAGTATTGAGACGCATGCGGGGATGCTCCTTGTGGGTCGATGTTCTGTGATTCGAGGGCGCTAGGGCCGATCAAGTTCAGCACTCTGGCATAAAAGCGGACGATTTGCCTTCCTGTGACAGCCTTGTGCATCGATGACCGTTCATCTGTGCTAGCATGCCGGGCTCGGCTATTTCCAGGCTGCGGATGATTGTTCGTCCCGGTGGCAAAGAGTCCGAATAACCCTGATTTGAATCCCAGTCACTCTGGTTCGGTTTTCCCGGTTGGCCGCAAGGCTCCTGCCGCTGTAAGGCAGGCGTTCGTCATTGAATGGCCTGGACTGGATCTTGTACTGGCTCATCCCAACCCACGTGACCTTTGGTAGGGGTCACCACTAGGAGAGGAGGCGCCATGCCAACTATTACTCTTCCCGACGGCAGTCAACGTTCGTTCGATCACCCGGTTTCCGTAGCCGAGGTTGCCGCATCCATCGGCGCGGGCCTGGCCAAGGCCACCCTGGCCGGCAAGGTCAACGGTAAACTGGTCGACGCCAGTGACGTCATCGACAGCGACGCCACGCTGCAAATCATCACGCCCAAGGATGAAGAGGGGCTGGAGATCATTCGCCACTCCTGCGCGCACTTGGTTGGCCACGCGGTCAAGCAACTGTACCCGAGCGCGAAGATGGTCATCGGGCCGGTCATCGACGAAGGCTTCTATTACGACATCGCCTTCGAGCGTCCTTTCACGCCGGACGACATGGCCGCCATCGAACAGCGCATGCAGCAGCTGATCGAGAAAGATTACGACGTCATCAAGAAAGTCACCCCGCGCGCCGAAGTCATCGAAGTCTTCAAGGCCCGTGGCGAGGACTACAAGCTGCGTCTGGTGGAAGACATGCCGGATGAGCAGGCCATGGGCCTGTACTACCACGAAGAATACGTCGACATGTGTCGCGGTCCGCACGTGCCGAACACGCGTTTCCTCAAGTCCTTCAAGCTGACCAAGCTGTCCGGCGCCTACTGGCGTGGCGATGCGAAGAACGAGCAGTTGCAGCGCGTCTACGGCACTGCCTGGGCGGACAAGAAGCAACTGGCGGCCTACATCCAGCGTATCGAAGAAGCCGAAAAGCGCGATCACCGCAAGATCGGCAAGCGCTTGGGCCTGTTCCACACCCAGGAAGAATCCCCGGGCATGGTGTTCTGGCACCCGAACGGCTGGACCCTGTACCAGGTGCTCGAGCAGTACATGCGCCAGGTCCAGCGTGAGAACGGCTACCTGGAGATCAAGACGCCGCAAGTGGTCGACCGCAGCCTGTGGGAGAAATCCGGGCACTGGGCCAACTACGCCGACAACATGTTCACCACTCAGTCGGAAAACCGCGACTACGCCATCAAGCCGATGAACTGCCCGTGCCACGTGCAGGTGTTCAACCAGGGCCTGAAAAGCTACCGCGAGCTGCCGATGCGCCTGGCCGAGTTCGGTGCCTGCCACCGCAACGAGCCGTCGGGTGCGCTGCACGGCATCATGCGCGTGCGTGCGTTTACCCAGGACGATGCGCACATCTTCTGCACCGAAGAGCAGATGCAGGCCGAATCCGCCGCCTTCATCAAGCTGACCATGGACGTCTACCGGGATTTCGGCTTCACCGAAGTCGAGATGAAGCTGTCCACTCGTCCGGAAAAGCGCGTCGGTTCCGACGAGCTGTGGGATCGCGCCGAAGCGGCCCTGGCCGCCGCCCTCGATAGCGCGGGCCTTGCGTATGACCTGCAGCCGGGCGAGGGGGCCTTCTACGGTCCGAAGATCGAGTTCTCGCTGAAAGATTGCCTCGGTCGCGTCTGGCAGTGTGGTACCCTGCAGCTCGATTTTAACCTGCCGATCCGTCTGGGCGCCGAATACGTGTCCGAAGACAACAGCCGCAAGCACCCGGTCATGCTTCACCGCGCGATCCTCGGTTCGTTCGAGCGTTTCGTCGGGATTCTGATCGAACACTACGAGGGCGCGTTCCCTGCGTGGCTGGCGCCGACCCAGGCAGTGATCATGAATATCACTGATAAACAGGCAGATTTTGCCGCTGAAGTCGAAAAAACTCTCAACCAAAGCGGATTTCGTGCCAAGTCCGACTTGAGAAATGAAAAGATCGGCTTTAAAATCCGCGAGCATACTTTGCTCAAGGTTCCCTTTCTCTTGGTTATTGGAGATCGGGAGGTCGAGATGCAGACTGTCGCTGTGCGTACTCGTGAAGGTGCTGACCTGGGCTCGATGCCCGTCGCCGAATTCGCTGAGTTCCTCGCGCAAGCGGTTTCCCGGCGTGGTCGCCCAGATTTGGAGTAATTATTATTAAGCGTGAAATGAGACAAGATAAACGAGCTGCACCGAAAGCCCCGATCAACGAGAATATCTCGGCACGCGAGGTTCGGTTAATTGGCGCTGACGGCGAGCAGATTGGCATCGTCTCGATTGATGAAGCGCTTCGTATTGCTGAAGAAGCAAAGCTTGATCTGGTAGAAATTTCCGCGGACGCAGTCCCACCGGTTTGCCGGGTGATGGACTACGGCAAGTCGATCTTCGAGAAGAAGAAGCAGATTGCCGCGGCGAAGAAAAACCAGAAGCAGATTCAGGTAAAAGAAATCAAGTTTCGTCCAGGGACGGAGGAAGGGGATTACCAGGTAAAACTGCGCAACCTGGTACGTTTCCTGAGTGATGGGGACAGGGCCAAGGTATCCTTGCGATTCCGCGGCCGTGAGATGGCCCACCAGGAGCTGGGGATGGAACTCCTCAAGCGGGTTGAACAAGACCTGCTCGAGTACGGTTCGGTCGAACAGCATCCTAAGATGGAAGGACGCCAGCTGATCATGGTCATCGCCCCGAAAAAGAAGAAGTAATCACCAGGGCACGGCAGGCCTTGCGATTATGTTTATCAACTGAATGCGGAGTATCCGAACATGCCAAAGATGAAAACCAAAAGTGGTGCTGCTAAGCGGTTTCTGAAAACTGCTAACGGTATCAAGCACAAGCACGCTTTCAAGAGCCACATCCTGACCAAAATGTCGACCAAGCGTAAGCGTCAACTGCGCGGTAGCAGCTTGCTGCATCCGTCTGACGTGGCAAAAGTCGAGCGCATGCTGCGCCTTCGTTAATTTTTGGATCAAGAATAGAGGAAGTAACTCATGGCTCGTGTAAAGCGTGGCGTCATTGCCCGTAAGCGTCACAAAAAAATTCTGAAACTTGCTAAAGGCTACTACGGCGCGCGCTCCCGCGTATTCCGTGTTGCCAAGCAAGCGGTAATCAAGGCAGGCCAATACGCCTACCGTGACCGTCGTCAGAAAAAACGTCAGTTCCGCGCTCTGTGGATCGCTCGTATCAACGCTGGTGCTCGTGTTAACGGTCTGTCCTACAGCCGTTTCATCGCTGGCCTGAAAAAAGCCTCCATCGAGATCGACCGTAAGGTTCTGGCTGATCTGGCAGTGAACGAAAAAGCGGCGTTTGCTGCGATTGTCGAGAAAGCTAAAGCCACCTTGGCTTAAGTACCCCCGGCAGTCACCCGGGCTCACCTCTGTGGGCCCAGGTGTCAAACGTCATAAATAGGGGAAGAGCCTTAAAGCTCTTCCCCTATTTTGTATCTGGAGTCTGTACATGGAAAACCTGGACGCGCTGGTCGCTCAAGCACTAGAGGCTGTGCAAAGCGCTGAAGATATCAATGCCCTGGAGCAAATCCGGGTTCACTACCTTGGCAAGAAGGGCGAGTTGACTCAGGTGATGAAGACCCTGGGGAACCTGCCAGCCGAAGAGCGTCCGCAGGTCGGTGCGCTGATCAACGTTGCCAAGGAGCGTGTCACAGAAGTCCTCAATGCGCGCAAGGCGTTGTTCGAGGAGGCGGATCTGGCTGCCAAGCTCGCCGCCGAGTCCATCGACGTGACCCTGCCTGGCCGTGGCCAGACTTCCGGTGGCTTGCATCCGGTGACCCGGACCCTGGAACGCATCGAGCAGTTCTTCACCCACATCGGCTACGGCATTGCCGAAGGCCCTGAGGTCGAAGACGACTACCACAACTTCGAGGCACTCAACATCCCAGGCCATCACCCGGCCCGGTCGATGCATGACACCTTCTATTTCAATGCGAACATGCTGTTGCGCACCCATACCTCGCCGGTACAGGTCCGCACCATGGAATCGCAGCAGCCGCCGATCCGCATCGTCTGCCCAGGCCGTGTGTACCGCAGCGACTCCGATATCACCCACTCGCCGATGTTCCACCAGGTCGAAGGCCTGCTGGTCGATCGCGACATCAATTTCGCTGACCTGAAAGGCACGATCGAAGAGTTCCTGCGGGTGTTCTTCGAAAAAGAGCTGGCGGTGCGTTTCCGCCCTTCGTACTTCCCGTTCACCGAGCCCTCCGCTGAAGTCGACATGGAATGCGTGATGTGCAGCGGTAAAGGCTGCCGCGTCTGCAAGCAGACTGGCTGGCTGGAAGTGATGGGCTGCGGGATGGTTCACCCGAACGTGCTGCGTATGTCCGGTATCGATCCGGAAGAATTCTCGGGTTTTGCTTTCGGCATGGGCGTCGAGCGCTTGGCCATGCTGCGTTACGGTGTGAATGACTTGCGCCTGTTCTTCGACAACGACTTGCGGTTCCTTGCGCAATTTCGCTAGGTCGCAGGCCCGTAACGAATCTATTAGGAGAACAGGATGAAATTCAGTGAACAATGGCTGCGCGGCTGGGTAAGCCCGCAGGTAAGTCGGGACGAGCTGGTTGCTCGCCTGTCGATGGCCGGTCTTGAGGTCGATAGCGTCACGCCGGCCGCCGGTGAATTCAGCGGCGTGGTGGTGGGCGAGGTGTTGAGCACCGAGCAACACCCGGACGCTGACAAATTGCGGGTTTGCCAGGTCAGTAATGGCGCGGAGACCTTCCAGGTGGTCTGCGGCGCACCTAACGTGCGCCCAGGCCTGAAGATCCCGTTCGCCATGATCGGTGCCGAACTGCCGGGCGACTTCAAGATCAAGAAAGCCAAGCTGCGTGGCGTCGAGTCCAACGGCATGCTGTGCTCCCAGGCCGAACTGCAAGTCGGCGAAGGCAACGATGGCCTGATGGAGCTTCCGGCCGATGCGCCGGTGGGCCAGGACATTCGTGAATACCTGAACTTGGACGATGCGAGCATCGAGGTCGACCTGACGCCGAACCGTGGCGACTGCCTGTCCCTGGCCGGCCTGGCCCGTGAAGTCGGCGCGCTGTATGCCGCCCCCGTGACGCGTCCGGTGGTCGCGGCCGTGCCGGCGGTGCATGACGAAGTGCGTTCGATTGACGTCCTGGCGCCGGCGGCATGCCCGCGTTACCTGGGCCGCGTGATCCGTAACGTCGACCTGTCCAAGCCAACACCGCTGTGGATGGTTGAGCGTCTGCGTCGCGCCGACGTGCGCAGCATCGACGCCGCTGTCGACATCACCAACTATGTGATGCTGGAGCTGGGGCAACCGCTGCATGCGTTCGATCTCGCCGAAATCAACGGCGGCATCCGCGTACGCATGGCTGAAGAGGGTGAAAAGCTGGTGCTGCTCGACGGCCAGGAAGTGACCCTGCGCAGCGACACCTTGGTGATTGCCGACCACACCCGCGCCTTGGCGATTGCTGGCGTAATGGGCGGCGAGCACAGTGGCGTATCCGCCACGACCCGCGATGTATTCCTGGAAAGCGCGTTCTTCGACCAGATCGCCGTCGCTGGCAAGGCGCGTTCCTATGGCCTGCACACCGACGCCTCGCACCGCTACGAGCGTGGCGTGGACTGGCAGCTGGCCCGTGAAGCCATGGAGCGCGCCACCGGCCTGCTGCTGGATATCACCGGTGGCGAAGCCGGCCCGATCATCGAGACCGTCAGCGAACAGCACCTGCCCAAGATTGCACCGGTCACCCTGCGTGCCCAGCGCATCACCCAGATGCTGGGCATGGAAATGGCCCCGGCCGAAGTCGAACGCCTGCTCAGCGCCCTCGGCCTGAACATCAGCGCCGATGGGGCAGGGCAGTGGCGCGTCGAAGTGCCAAGCCATCGCTTCGATATCAGCCTGGAAGTCGACCTGATCGAAGAACTGGCTCGCCTGTATGGCTACAACCGTCTGCCGGTTCGCTACCCGCAAGCGCGCTTGGCCCCGCAAGCCAAGGCCGAAGCCCGCAGCGATCTGCCGGAACTGCGTCGCCTGCTGGTGGCCCGTGGTTATCAGGAAGCGATCACCTACAGCTTCATCGATCCACGCCAGTTCGAGCTGTTCAGCCCCGGTGTCGAGCCGCTGTTGCTGGCCAACCCGATCTCCAACGACATGGCGGCCATGCGCTCGTCGCTGTGGCCTGGTTTGGTCAAGTCGCTGCAGCACAACCTCAACCGCCAGCAGGATCGCGTGCGTCTGTTCGAAAGCGGCCTGCGCTTCGTCGGTCAACTGGACGGCTTGAAGCAAGAGCCGATGCTGGCCGGTGTCGTCTGTGGCAGCCGTCTGCCGGAAGGCTGGGCGCAAGGTCGCGATGTCGTCGATTTCTTCGACGTCAAGGCTGACGTGGAAGCGGTGCTGGGCTTCGCCGGCGCGCTCGACGCATTCACTTTCGTACCAGGCAAGCACCCGGCGCTGCACCCAGGGCAGACCGCACGCATCGAGCGAGACGGGCGTGAAGTCGGCTATGTCGGTGCCATCCACCCGGAACTGTCGAAAACCCTGGGCCTCGATCGTCCAGTCTTCGTTTTCGAGCTGGTGCTGGCCGAAGTGGCCCAAGGGAAAATGCCGAAATTCCAAGAGTTATCGCGCTTTCCTGAAGTGCGTCGTGACCTTGCGTTGCTGGCTGACCGTGACGTTGCTTCCAGTGCTGTACTGGACGTAATACGTGAAAATGCAGGCGAATGGCTGACGGACCTCAGGCTATTTGACGTGTATCAGGGTAAAGGCATTGATCCGCATAGAAAAAGCCTTGCAGTTGGCTTGACCTGGCAGCATCCATCGCGCACTCTTAATGACGATGAGGTGAATACCGCAACGCAGAATATCCTCACCTCGCTCGAAAACAGGTTGAACGCCACGTTAAGGAAGTGACGTATGGGGGCTCTGACGAAAGCTGAGATGGCGGAACGTCTGTATGAGGAGCTGGGCCTGAATAAACGGGAGGCCAAAGAATTGGTCGAACTGTTTTTCGAAGAAATCAGGCACGCTCTGGAAGACAACGAACAGGTCAAATTGTCCGGTTTCGGCAATTTCGACCTTCGGGACAAACGCCAGCGGCCTGGCCGCAATCCGAAAACGGGAGAAGAAATCCCGATCACGGCTCGCCGTGTGGTCACCTTTCGTCCAGGGCAGAAGTTGAAGGCCCGAGTTGAGGCTTATGCTGGAACCAAGTCATAACGACGAACTACCCGTCATCCCGGGCAAACGCTACTTCACCATTGGTGAAGTCAGCGAGCTGTGTGCGGTAAAACCGCACGTGCTGCGCTATTGGGAGCAGGAGTTTCCTCAACTCAACCCGGTCAAGCGCCGCGGAAACCGCCGGTATTATCAGCGACAAGACGTGCTGATGATCCGGCAGATCCGCGCGCTGCTGTACGACCAGGGGTTCACCATCGGCGGCGCGCGCCTGCGCCTCTCCGGTGATGAGGCCAAGGACGATACAACCCAGTACAAACAAATGATCCGCCAGATGATCGCCGAGCTTGAAGATGTGCTGGTGGTGCTCAAGAAATAAAATTTCTGCTTTAAATACTTCCAGTTTTCAAAAGCTTGCGATATATTCCTGAGCGTTCCGTTGAGAGGCGGAACAAGATTCACGCCTAGTCGGGGCGTAGCGCAGTCCGGTAGCGCACTAGCATGGGGTGCTAGGGGTCGAGTGTTCGAATCACTCCGTCCCGACCATATTTTTCAATGACTTGGCCCAATCTGAAAAGGTTGGGCTTTTTCATGTCTACAAAATTATTCCCACATTTACTCCCACGGATATCATGGATCCTGGTAGAGCTGCCATCTGAGAGGCGTATTTGTGTTCGAGTCTCGTCCGCTGCGCCATATTTGCTTCCACTAAGGCCCTCTGAACGCCTAGAAGCCACGGAAATCGCGGTCTTTAGCCGCTTTTTTCGTTTCTGGATTCACTGGAATCTATCTCCAGTCACGGTTTTTAAGTACACATTTACATGCTGCAAATCGGGCGACCTACAACGGACTTTCTGAGCGCACAGCGGGTATCTGCTGATTGGCAACCTGAAGTCAGGCTATGCGATCAAGGTCGGACAGATTTGAGGAGACCAAGGAATGAAGCGCTGCGGCATGACTCCTTCGATTACTATCAGGTGATCAGGTCAAGAAGAGCTATGAGAAAGCCAACGTGAGGAACAACGGTGAGTGCTACTAATGCGATCAACAGGATCGACAAAAATCGCAGCTGAATCAGGTAGGCGAGATATTTCTCCGGGGATGGACCTTCGCCCATCCGACGATCTCCGACGCCCTAACGGAGATTCTGCGCCAGAAGCCCCATATGATGGCGGCGCTCATACGAGGCGCGACTATCGAGACCATTCTTAGCCGCTTCACGTGCGAGGGCTCGCCGCTCATTCGAGATGCGCTTGTCATCCAGACAACGCTCGACGACGCTCTGGTCACACGACTTGGTCACACGCCCGACGAATTACACCGCAATTGGATGCTGTTCCACTTCCTTTCCTATCGTTCGAGCGAGGCCGTGTTCGTCAAAGCCGTCAAGCAGTTTTCCAATCTACTTCGACCGCCATGCTGGCAATTTGATCTCACTAGCAACGATCCCCAGATCGCCACCTATGGCACGTGCTCATCACCTCAGCGTCTTGCCTAACGATCTTCGCTCTGAGGTAGCCGACAGGCTGGAATCAGCCGTGTTCAACGGTCTCGACGTCTCCTTCTTCGACGAGCCACAGATGCTAGCGGTCATACCGCCGCTAAGGCTTATCGGTGTGGGCTTAGCGCTGCGGACAACTGTGCTGCCTTCGCTCGAAGAGAGGATCGATGAGATCGCCGGCCGCCGCTCAAGCCGGCTTCGACTATCAGCTCGACGTCTCGATCCTCGCAGCCTTGCAACTCCTCCTCATTTCCAATTGCCCTTCTGGGGGCGAAATAAATGGCGCATCGCCATTGACTTGCTTGGTCACCGCCGGTTAGTTTCGTGACATGCCATTTCAAGCCTTCAGCCAGCCAAGCATTATTATCGCCATTCCTCATAAGGCGGGATAGCACACGGCTGTACCAAAACCCGCCTTAGAGGCGGGTTTTGTTTTTCCGTCTCCAATGCCTTTAAGAAACCAGGAGACACCTATGAGCACGTTCCCCGTCCCTCACACCGCTGATACGGCATTGCTTGAACACTATGTGAAAAAGATCCTCGCCGCGCCGGTCTATGACTTGGCGGTGCGTACGCCCCTGCAAGCCGCGCCGGTGTTGTCGGCATTGTTGGGCAACCAGTTGTTGCTCAAGCGCGAAGACCTGCAACCGACCTTTTCTTTCAAGATACGCGGCGCCTATAACAAGTTGGTGCAGCTCACCGCCGAGCAAAAGGCGCGCGGCGTGGTGACGGCGTCGGCGGGTAACCATGCGCAAGGCGTGGCACTGGCGGCGCGGGAGTTGGGGATCCAGGCGCGGATCGTGATGCCGTGCAGCACGCCGGAATTGAAGGTGCTGGGCGTGCTCTCCCGGGGCGCCGAAGCGGTGCTGCACGGCGAGAGCTTCCCGTTTGCCCTGGCCCATGCGGTGCAACTGGCCGAGATGTCCGGCTGCATCTTCGTTTCGCCCTTCGATGACCCGGATGTGATCGCCGGCCAGGGCACGGTGGCCATGGAAATCCTGCGCCAGCAACAAGGCCCGTTGGACGCGATCTTCGTGCCCGTGGGCGGCGGCGGCCTGATCGCCGGCATTGCGGCCTACGTCAAATACCTGCGGCCCGAGGTGCGCATCATCGGGGTCGAGCCCGAAGGCTCCAGTTGCCTGCTCGCCGCACTGCAGGCCGGGGAGCGGGTGGTGTTGCCGAGTGTCGACGGGTTTGCCGATGGTACCGCGGTCGCGCAAATCGGCGCCTATGGTTTTGAGATCTGCCGCGATTGGGTCGACGAAGTCATCACCGTCAGCAATGACGAATTGTGCAGCGCCATCAAGCTGATCTACGACGATACCCGCTCCATCACCGAACCGTCCGGTGCGTTGGCGGTGGCGGGCATTCGCAGATATGTCGCCCGTCACGGTCTGCGTGGGCAAACCTTGGTGGCGGTCAATTCCGGGGCGAATATCAACTTTGATAGTTTACGACACGTTGCTGAAAGGTGTGCGGCGCAAGGCGCAGTTTGATCCGAGGGCCAGGGTTAACGTTTAATCAAAGGGGGTCGGCGATGATTAGGCGGACACCATCGCCTTTGACGTCGGGGTCAGGAAGGTGATTTGGCCGGACGCTTAGAGCGCCAGTTAGAGCTGGCTGAGGAAAGTCGATGAAAGGTCGCTACTGGTAAGAAATGGCGAATCAACCAGGCCCGAGTCAAGCGTGTTGCACCGTGAGGTGGAGGGGGAAGCGTTGACAAGGGAAATCGATGAGCCAGCCATTGGGCTGTGAAATCAGGAATTCGGGTTGCCGATGCTGTTATGCGAAGCAGAAGGCAACACGGAGCATGGCTTATACGCCAGCCATGCTCTGATCTCCCTCAGTCGGAGACCCTGTGCACGTCGGGACGTTCTCCGCACAGAAGCTGGGAGATCTCAGCGGTGCCCAGCGCGTAAGCTCCGGGCTGAGCAGGAAAGACCAAAGCCGAGTCTGCTTGCGCTTCTCGGTACCGCTTTTCGCGCGGGGGTCAATCTGCTGGATGAGAACTCCGATCTTCGCTCCCCTGCACGACCGCAATGCGTAACCCACACTACTCGCAGATGAAGATTCCAATATCGGTCAGTCTATTGGTGCCTAAGATGGGAGTCGCCGCGATTTAAGAACTGAAGCAATAAACACGACTCGTTTACTGTTGGAGGATGTAACTTGGTCAGGTTTAAATGGGCTTGCTTGGCCCTTATCCATGAGATAGTCAGATGACCAGTGACCGCTTATTGCTTTTAATAAAGCGATGTTAATGACTTTTCTCATCCCGCGGAGAGTATCCGAAAGCCTCCTTGAAACGAACGGAAAAAAGTGCCTGGCTAGAGAAGCCGCAATTATAGGCAACTTCAGCAATTGTCATTTGACGAGATTTATTTTGCAAGTTCTCTCGGAGTAATTTCTGAGCGTGCCTGAGACGTGCGAGACGAAGCTCACGCCCAAAAGTGGTATCGTGAGCCTGAAAGATCTTATGAATATATCGGATGGATACTCTATGGGACTGAGCTGCTCTTTCAGGTGCGAGATCCGGATCCTGAAAATTTGCCGCGATATAGGCCATCACTCGGTGAAAGAAATGGTCTATCACTGGTTTTGAATCATCCCCTGCGTAGCTCTCGGGAACATCCATCATCAAGAAGGCTAGTTCTAGTAAGCCTCTCTCTAAGCTGTTGACATGTTCGATAGAAAGACAGGCCGCGCTTTCCAAAGCTTGCAATGCGAATTGCGTCAGAAGTGGCACGAAACGGGAATTAGCGACATCGACTCGGCCGCAAACTGCATCGATTTTCGGGCACATAGCCCGGAACAAGTCGGCGGGAATCTTAATTGTGACATTTCTAGTACCATCTGGAATATCAGTCCGATACTCTTCTGCTGAGTTAAATATCGCGACCTGACCAGGCGCAACGTCTCCTAATCTACCCAAATGCGAAAAGCGCTCGGTCTGCATCGTGGGCATGACCAACGCGAAAAAGTCTGAATCATCTCGTCCCCCATGTACCTTTCTTCGCAATGCTCGTTGCGCATCGGCAGCAAAACGGGTGATTCCCACGGCGCCAATTTGGGTAGACTCAATAATCCCTGAGAACGAAGAAGGGGCGCGCGCTACGACATCTATAGGGTAGTAGACATCGCTCATGAACTCATTCCAGGCGACAAGACGCCTTTGTGGGTGAACCTCCCCAGTAGAAAATCGGGTCACTAAATGTAACGGATCCACACAACCACCCCGGACTTAGACATTAGTCCGTGCAGCAATGCACGTCTCATGCCAGCGACCACAGTCGCCCATGTTAGCGGCTGAAGAAGGGTGCTAGGTTCTGTACGAAATCCCGAGAAACCCAATTGCCGCCCCTCAAACGCTGAGATTTTGTAGAGTCCTCCGCCATCGACGGAAAGGAATTCTGTGATGGCAAAGCGTTACGAACTCTTGGATGAGGCCTGGGGTGTGGTCTCCGACCTCTTCATCGAAACTCATGGCCGAGGGCGGCCGCGCCTGAGCGACCGCCTGATGCTCGATGGTGTGCTCTGGGTGCTCTGCTCGGGTGCTGTGTGGCGAGACATGCCGGAGCGCTTCGGCCCATGGTCAACGGTGTATCAACGGTTTCGCGGCTGGCGAAATCAGGGAACGTTCGATCAGATG